>JBAXES010000304.1:0-5725 GCA_037140315.1 Chloroflexales bacterium | reverse complement strand
ACTGAAACGGGCCGAAACCAGCGCGGCGCCGAGCTTCATCGTGCTCACCGAACCGGGCATCCTGCATCAGATGCGCCAGCGGGTTCCCCACAAATCCTTCTTTGAGGTGCCGGGGGCGGATGGTTGCAGCTGCAACGCCTGCCCCTACATGCGACTCAACTCTCTGGAGAAGCTCTGGAGCTGCCTGCAGCACGGCCAACCGGCCCTTGAGCTCGATGAGGACCTGCGCCGGCGCGCCTTGGTACCCATCGAACGCATGCTGGCCCTGAGCGCTTAACCGGACCCAGCTTCAGGGGCCCGGAGATAGCGGAGCGCCGAAACCAGAGCCAACAGCAACGAGGGCCAGAACAGCCACCAGCCCAGAAGCCATAACTGGGGAGCCAGGGGCCAGGCGGCGGGCCAGACCATCAACAGCAGGCTGGCGAACTGGAGCACGGTCTTGGCCTTACCAGTCAGCGAAGCCGGGCCGCCGCTTCCCTGGCCGGCACGCCAACCCGAAATCAGCAACTCCCTGGCCAACAGCAGCCATACGGCGGGCAGGGGCAGCCGGCCTTGGGCGGCCAGCCAAAGCAGGGGGGCACTGATGAAAATTTTGTCGGTCAGGGGGTCGAGCCGGGCCCCCCACACCGACCCCCCCCCAGAGCGACGGGCCAACAGGCCATCGGCGGCATCGGTGAACCCGCCGAACAGCAACAGCAGCCAGGCCAAGGCGGCCTGGTCGGCCCCCAGGGCCAGTAACAAAGGCAGGCCCAGGCAGGCCCGCAGGATTGTCAGGAAGTCGGCGAGGCGGCGCAGGACAACCAAACCCAGGGAGGACTCACCATCTTGCCCCGCCACCCCACTGTCTTGAACCGGAGGGATCCATGGGCAGGGTCCCCTAAGAATGGACGGATGCCTTCCCGAAATTGGCCCATGATCGCCCAGGCCCTCGTCAACGACGTCATGAGCACCCCGCTGCGGAGTGTGGGGGTCGACACGCCCCTGCAGGAGGCGGTCCAGCTGATGAGCGATCACCACATCAGTGGTCTGCCGGTGCTGGATGGGGACGGCAAGCTGGTGGGCGAATTAACCGAACAGCAGTTGATGGTGCGGGAGAGCGGCCTCGACACCGGTCCCTATGTGATGCTCCTCGATGCGGTCATCTACCTGCGGAATCCCCTCAGCTGGGATCGCCAGGTGCATCAGGTGCTTGGCAGTCGGGTCGCCGATTTGATGGGCACCCACCCCCATACGATTGCCAGCGGCACCCCCCTGACGACCGCCGCCAAACAACTGCATGACAACAGCACCCAGAGGCTGTTCGTGTTGGATGACGCCTCCCAGGTGGTGGGCGTCCTGACCCGCGGCGATGTGGTGCGGGCCCTGGCGGCGGCGGACCTGGAGCGCCTGGGGTGCAGGCGGGTCGGCGCGCCGCAGCGGTGGGCTTGCTGGCAGCGGGCGGGAGGTCTCGCGGCGCAGGCCGTCGGCCTTCGTCGGCATAGCCGCGTTGAGGTCGTCAAAGAGTTCGCCAAGAGGCGCGGGCGGCCCGCGCCGTGCCCGCGGCGCAATATCCTCTGCTTCCAGCGGAAAGAGCGGCTCACGGCGCGGGCGTTGTTGGCGTCGCTGGCTGGGACGGCGGTTGTCAGCGGTACTCACGACCCATGCTCCTGTAGGAGCTGCTGTTGCTCGTCCGGTGTGGGGAGCCGGAATGACCCATCACGGTTCAGGTAGACGATCTGCTCATTACGAACGTCAATAATCAGATCGTTAAGCCCGTCATGATCCATATCACGCAGAGATAATAACACAGGTGTCAAATCTTCGTTAGCACCGAAGAGGTAGGGCCCTGCCAGGCTCCGCACCTGGGCCGGGTCGCCCGCCGGGAGCTCCAGCACTACTACCTGCCGGTTGATGTTCATGCCGATCAGGCGCGTGGGCTGGGCCGCCGACTCTCCGCCATGCCTCACCAGCCCCTCAATGTGAGTCGTCCGCGGCCTGCCGTAGCGTACATCGTCAATACGGATCTGCGCCCAGCTCACCGCCGCACCTACCAGTACATAGATCGCCAACATTGCGACCACGCCCGTAACCAGGTAGGCGATCGGGCCAACACTGCGGGGCAGCGGGAGCGAGCGGATTGTGCGGGTCTCTTGGATCTCTTTGCTCGTGACAGCCATGACGACACCCCTTCGTAGCTATGCGGCAGTACAACTGATGCTGCCGGCGACAGGTGTCGGCGACAGCATCGGATCGGCTGCGGCGTGCGGGCCGCCGCACTTGCGGCGATCTGCGCGCTATTCACTTCGCCACCGTTCTATGCTCGTAATCGGGTGTCATCGCCGGCCCGGCAGGGCGCTCGGCTGTCTCTTGTGTGGTGGCAGTGTGGTGGATCGAACTTGTGTTCTATTATATAAGAACGCGCGTTCGCTGTCAACTGCCTAGCTGGAGTGTAGTGTCGTAAGGGCGCAGCAGCGCTGCGCTGCTGCGCCCTTACAGGAGTCATGCGATCCGCTAGCGCCGATCCAGGATCGCCAGGGCCTCAACGTGCGGCGTATGTGGAAACATGTCGTAACCCGTCAGGGAGCGCAGCTCATAGCCTGCCGCCAGCGCCCGCAGGTCATCGACCAAGGTCAGCGGGTTGCACGACACATAGATGATCCGCGTAGGGGCAACCCGCAGCAGCTCGGCGCAGACCTCGGGGCCAAGCCCGGTGCGCGGCGGGTCGGCCACGGTAATCGCGCAGGCCCCGACGGGTTGCTGGTGCAGATAGGGCAGCACATCCATTCCCACCGCCCGCAGATTTGTCACGCCATTGGCCGCCGCGTTACGGGCCGCAAGCTCGGCGCTCTCGGCCACCGCCTCAACGCACGTCACCTCGCCCACATGTGGTGCCAGGTGCAGGGCGATCGTGCCCACGCCGCCATACAGGTCAACCACTGTGGGCCTGCCGTCGCCAGCAGCTACCCCCGCCAGCACAGCGTCGAGCAGCTGGCCCAGCAGATGCACATTATTCTGGAAGAAGGTGTTCGGCCCAACCTCCAGGGTGGCCGTGCCGACACGCATCGGCAGGGTGGCCGCGCCCCAGTGGCGCAGCGGCGACCCAAACGAGAGGTCGGTCAGGCTGTCGTTGAGCAGCCAGTGAACGCTGACAACCCCCGGCTGGGCCAGGGCCGCCTCGGCAAGGCGCTCCATCTCGGCCTCGTATGGCCCGGCGGCCGTCACCGCCGCCAGGAGCAGCCGGTCGTCGGGGCTGCGACGCACCACCACATAGCGCAGAAAGCCCTCGTGGCTGCGGATGTTATAGTCGGGCAGGCCGAGCTCATTTGCCCGCGACCACACCGCCTGGGCTGCCGCAAAGGCCGCCGGCGGGATGAGGTGGCATGTTGTTAGCTCAACAATGTAATTAAACTTGCCGCGCGCCCGCAGCCCAAAGCGGCCCTTTGTGGCCACATAGTCCATGCGCGTACGGTAGGTGTAGGGGTCGGGCGAGGGCAGCACGGTGAAGGCCTCGGCCCGGTAGCCCATCTCGGCCAGATTGGCCTCGTCGAAAAGCCGGCCCATAGCCTCGGCCTTCGCCGCCACCTGCGAGCCGTAGGCCCGATCCTGAAAGGCGCAGCCGCCGCACTCCTTGGCGTGCGGGCAGCGCGGCTCGGCCGGTGCCCCGGCCCGCGCCAGGTTGCCCACCAGCTGGCGAAACTCCTTAGAACGCATAAATTCCCTCTATATACACTCGAAATTGCCAGCGAAGCTGGCAATTTCGAGTGTATATACATAGGTTTTAGGGCGGTAGCCCTATAACGATATCAGGCCTGCACCATGTGCTCCTCGATCGCCCGGCGCACAGCGTCCACATTGGCAGGCAGCTCGACCGGCGGGTTGGCGTAGGTGCCCTCAGCCCCGGGCAGCTTGCCCTCGTGGTAGTCCACCTTAAAGCGGCTGAACTTGAGGCCGTGGGCCGTCGAGACCACCACCACCCGGTCGCTCTTCTTGATCTCGCCGCGGCCCACCAGCTTGCTCAGCGCGGCCAGCGCCACACCGGTGTGCGGGCAGGCGTAGGCGCCGGTGCGGTCGGCCAGGGCGGCGGCGTCGGCCAGCTCCTGCTCGCTGGCCTGCTCGACGATCCCGTTGAAGCGCTTCAGCGTGCTGATCGCCCGATTGATGCTGATCGGGTCGCCGATCTGGATGGCGCTGGCCGCCGTAGCCTGGGCGGCGATCGGCTCATAGCGCCAGCTGTTTTTATAGGCTCGGTAGAGCGGGTTGGCCCGCTCGGCCTGGGCGCAGACGATCCGGGGCAGCCGGCTGATCAGGCCCAGATCGTACATCATCTGCATGCCCTTGCCGAGGGCGGAGGTGTTGCCCAGGTTGCCGCCGGGGATGATGATCCAGTCAGGCACATCCCAGTCGAACTGCTGGACGATCTCGATGCCCACGGTCTTCTGGCCCTCGATGCGCAGGGAGTTCAGCGAGTTGGCCAGGTAGATCCCGCTGTCGGGGCTCGCCGTCACCTCGCGGACGATCTTCATACAGCCGTCGAAGTCGGTGTCGAGGGCCAGCACGAGGGCTCCGTGGGCCACCGGCTGGACGAGTTGGGCGACGCTGACCTTGCCCTTGGGCAGGAAGACGATCGTCGGTATGCCGGCGGCGGCCCCGTAGGCGGCCAGGGCGGCCGAGGTGTCCCCCGTAGAGGCACAGGCCACGGCGCGGATGGGCTTGCCGTCGCTGATCATCTGCTTGACCACGCTCACCAGCACCGTCATGCCCAGGTCTTTGAAGCTGCCGGTGTGGCTGTTGCCGCACATCTTGATCCATAGGTCGTCGACGCCAATCTGCTGGCCGAGGCGCTCGGCCCAGAACAGGTTGGAGCCGCCCTCGAACATGCTCACGATGTTCTTGTCGTCGATGTTGGGGCAGAGCCACTCCTTCTTGCCCCAGACCCCGCTGCCGTAGGGCCAGGTGGTGCGCATCCAGCGGCCCTCGAAGAGCTGCTTCCACTCAGCGGCGCTGCGCTGGCGCAGGGCCTCCATATCGTGCTGAACCTCTAGCAGCCCACCCGACTTCGAGTAGTACATAACCTCGGTGAGCGAGTAGCGCTCGCTCGGGTCATCTTGCGCGGCGAACCAGGCATTGTAGTTCATCTCACCTCCTAAGGATCATTATGTGTGAGGTATTGGCGGCAGAGCCGCCAATACCTAAATAATAAAGCAGAATCAACGTTCAGCCCGCAGCAGGCCGATCTGGCGCCGGGCCTCATCGCGCCAGTAACCGGCGTCGGCCAGAGCGATATAGCGCTCAAGGTCGGCGATGGCGGAATGCGGGTCGCCGTGAAAGCGGTGGAAGAGGCCGCGCTGGAGGTAGGGGTCGGCCCAGTCGGGGCGCAGCTCGCTGGCCCGGCTGAGGTCGGCGATGGCGGCGCGATGCTCGCCCAGCTCGCGCCCGCGGATCAGGCCGCGCTGGTAGTGGGCCAGGGCGTAGGTCGGCCAGATCCGCAGCGACCGGCTGAACGACTCGACGCCGGCACGATAGTAGGACTGCTCGTGGCTACGGTTGCCGCTATAGCATAGGCTGAGGCCCCAGAGATACCACCAGCGGGCACGGGCGCGGCCCCACAGCGACGGTGGCACGCTATCAGACATTGGCGGGTCTCCTGCGGTGGTGCGACGGCTGTTTGTGCCCGCCCGCATGATACCCGATCTAAGAAGCTGTCTGAAAAGGGTCAGGCTGCGAGCCGTCGCAGCATCAAGCGAGT
>JBAXES010000303.1:0-5743 GCA_037140315.1 Chloroflexales bacterium | reverse complement strand
CCATCCTGATGGGGGGGGGCGGTCTTTTTGCGGAGAGGGGCAGGCCCCCTCCGCGCCGCTCCCGACCCTCTCCGCGCAATTCCCCCATCTCGCCGGCCTTGCGCCGCTCAGGCTCGACCCCGCCGACCTCGCCAACGTGCCCGAGCTGCTGCGCGGCCGGCTCGCGGTGGCCGCCTACGACCAGGGCGGCAGGCAGATCGCCGCCACCGGCCTGCAGATCCCCGGCGTCCTCGACGACCTCTTCGCATATGACGGCCCGCTCGGCGTCACCTTCGACGGCGACACGCCCACCCTGCGCCTGTGGGCACCCACCGCCCGCGCCGTGCGCCTGCTGCGCTTCGCCGACAGCGCGCCCGACACGCCGCCCCAGCCCGCGCCGATGCGGCGCGACGATGCGACCGGCGTCTGGAGCGCGACCGGCGACCCCAGCTGGCTCGGCCAGTACTACCGCTACGCGGTCGAGGTGTACGTGCCGGCGCTGGGCGCGGCGGTCACCAATCAGGTGACCGACCCCTACGCGCTCAGCCTGAGCGCGAACAGCGCGCGCAGCCAGATCGTGCGCCTGGACGACCCGGCCCTCACGCCCGCAGGCTGGGACAACATGGCCAAGCCGTCCCTGGCCGCGCCCACGGACATCGTGCTCTACGAGCTGCATATCCGCGACTTCAGCAGCTGCGACCAGCGCGTGCCGCCCGAGCTGCGCGGCACCTATGCGGCGTTCACGCTGCCGGACAGCTCCGGCGCCCGCCACCTGCGCGAGCTGGCCGTGTCGGGTGTGACCCACGTACATCTCCTCCCGGCCTTCGACATCGCCACGATCGAGGAGCAGCGCGCGCAGCAGACGCCGCTGCCCCTCGACCAGCTGCGCGCCCTGCCGCCCGACTCGAGCGAGCAGCAGGCCCTGCTCCAGCCCCTACGCGACCGGGACGGCTTCAACTGGGGCTATGACCCTTACCACTACACGGCGCCCGAGGGCAGCTACAGCACCGACCCGGACGGGCCTCAGCGCATCCTCGAGTTCCGCGCGATGGTGCAGTCGCTCAGCACGATCGGCCTGCGCACGGTGATGGACGTGGTCTACAACCACACCGCCGCCAGCGGCCAGGCCGAGCGCTCGGTGCTCGACCGGATCGTCCCCGGCTACTACCACCGCCTCGACGCCGACGGCAAGGTGTGCAACTCCACCTGCTGCGCCAACACCGCCAGCGAGCACGCCATGATGGAGAAGCTGCTGATCGACTCGGCGCTCACCTGGGCCCGCGCGTATAAGGTGGACGGGTTCCGCTTCGACCTGATGGGCCACCACATGAAGCGCAACATGCGCAGGCTGCGCGCCGCGCTGGACGCCCTGACCCTGGAGCGAGACGGGGTGGACGGCAGGGCGATCTATGTCTACGGCGAGGGCTGGGACTTCGGCGAGGTGGCGCAGGGCGCCAGGGGCGAGAACGCCACCCAGGCCTCCATGGCCGGCACCGGCATCGGTACCTTCTCCGACCGCCTGCGCGACGCGGTGCGCGGCGGCGGGCCGGTCGATGGCCTGCAGGATCAGGGTTTCGCGACCGGGCTTTTCAGCGACCCGAACGGGATCGGCCAGGGCGACGCCGATGCGCAGCGGGCCAGGCTGCTCGACCTGACCGACCAGATCAAGCTGGGCCTGGCCGGCAACCTGCGGGCGTACCGGCTGACCAGCGCCACCGGCGAGCAGCGCACCGGCGAGCAGATCAGCTACCACGGCGCGCCGGCGGGCTACACCCTCGCCCCGCAGGAGCATGTCGTCTACGTGTCGGCCCACGACAACGAGACCCTCTTCGACGCCATCCAGCTCAAGGCCCCGGCCAGCGCCAGCGTCGCCGAGCGCGCGCGCATGCAGATTTTAGCCCTGAGCCTGGTCGCCCTGGCCCAGGGCGTGCCCTTCTTCCACGCCGGCGATGAGCTGCTGCGCTCGAAGTCGCTCGACCGCAACAGCTACAGCTCGTCGGACTGGTTCAACCAGCTGGACTGGACGGGCCAGACCAGCGCCTTCGGCATCGGCCTGCCGCCGGCGGGCGACAACCAGGCCAGCTGGCCGATCATGCGCCCGCTGCTGGCCAACCCCGCCCTGCGCCCCGGCCCCGACCTGATCGCGGCGAGCTACGCCAGCTTCCGCGACCTGCTCGCGATCCGCAGGAGCACGCCGCTCTTTCGGCTGCGGACGGCCGCAGATATTCAGCGCTCGGTCACGTTTTTTAACGGCGGCAAGGATCAGATCCCCGGCCTGATTGTGATCAGCATCAGCGACAACGGCCTGACCCGGATCGACCCGCAGGTCGGCCATGTTGTGGCCCTGTTCAACGCAACCCCCGAGCCGATCACGTTCAGCGACCCGGCCTTCGCGGGGGCGAGCCTCTCGCTGCACCCGGTGCAGCGGGCCGGCCCCGACGCGCGCCTACACGCCGCGACCTTCGACCCAGCCGGCGGCGAGTTCAGCGCCCCGGCGCGCAGCACAGTGGTGTTTGTGGGTGGCGAACCGATATAATGGTGCGGTAGGGGCGCATCGCGATGCGCCCTGCCGCGGTACGTAATATCTATGGAGATGCAGCGCATGACCACCCCCTCGCCCGACGGCGTGATCACGATCGACGACATGCACCTGGGCCGCCCGCATGTGATCGCCACCTACCTGCTGACCGGCGCCGCGCCGGCCCTGGTCGACCCCGGCCCGGACAGCACCCTGCCGGCCCTAGAGGCCGGCCTGGCCGCGCAGGGGCTCGGCCTGGGCGACATCCACAGCATCCTGCTCACCCACATCCACCTCGACCACGCCGGGGCCACCGGCAGCATCCTGGCCCGCAACCCTCGCGTTAAGATCTATGTGCACACGGTCGGCGCCCCGCACATGGTTGACCCCTCGCGCCTGCTCAAGAGCGCCAACCAGCTCTACGGCGAGATGATGCAGACCCTGTGGGGCGAGACCGTCCCGGTGCCGACCGAGTCGATCACCACCCTGGAGGGCGGCGAGATGATCGACCTGGGCGGGCGGATGCTCCACGTCTTCGACGCGCCCGGCCACGCCAAGCACCACCTGATCTACCTGGACCAGCAGAGCGGGGGGGCCTTTATCGGCGACAACGGCGGCGTGCGGCTGCCCAGCCTGCCCTTCGCGCGCCCGGCCACCCCGCCGCCCGACGTCGACCTGGAGGCCTGGGACGGCACCCTGCTGATGATCGACGAGCTGATGCCGAGCTGGCTGATGCTGACCCACTTCGGGGCCTACAACGACGTGGAGACTCACATCCGCGACTATCGCGCGCGCCTGGCCCACTGGGGCGAGTACGTGCGCAAGGGCCTGGAGAGCGGGGCGAGCGAGGCAGACCAGATCATCGCCCTGGAGCGCATGGCCGCGCAGGAGGTCGCCGGCCTCTCGGCGGCGGATCACGACATCCTGCGCCAGCAGACCGGCGCCCTGGCCAGCAGCTGGCACGGCCTGGCCCGCTACTGGCGCAAGCGGGCCGCGTCTTAGGTCGGGGGTTTGGGGGCCGCAGGCCCCCGAAACGAAGTATATATTTGGTTGAAATGGCCAGCGAAGCTGGCCATTTCAACCAAATATATAAAGGACTTTAGGGCGGCAGCCCTACAGGTCGAACCCGCGGTGGATGACCCGCACCGCCTCGTCGCCGTCGGCGGCGGAGACGACCAGCGAGATATTGTTCTCGGTGCTGCCCTGGGCGATGGCGATCACATTGATCCCGGCCGCGCCCATGGCCCCGAAGACCCGCCCGGCGATGCCGGGGGTGCCGCGCATGCCCGAGCCGACCACGGCCACGATCACCACCGACTCCAGCACCTCAATATGCTCCACATCGTGGGCCGAGAAGTCGCCGTCGAGCTCCCTGCGCAGCTCGGCCACGGCGGCGGCAGCCTCGGCGCGCGGCACCGACAGGCAGACGCTCTGCTCGCTGCTGGCCTGCGAGATCATCAGGATGTTGGCCCCGGCGCGGGCGACCGCCCCGAAGATCCGCGCCGCCACCCCGGCCAGGCCCAGCATCCCCGGCCCGCCCACGGTGATCATGCTCACCTCTTTGATCGCCGTGACCGCGCGGGCCGTGCGGTCGCCCCGGCCGTCGCCGATCAGCGTGCCGGGGTGGCCCGGGTTGAAGGTGTTGCGGATGCGGATGGGGATGCGCCGCTGCACCAGGGGCTGCACCGTCTTCGGGTGCAGCACGTTGGCCCCGTAGTAGGCCAGCTCGGCCATCTCGCTGTACGAGAGCAGCCGCAGGGTGCGCGCCTCGGGCACGACCTTCGGGTTGGCCGTGAGCACCCCGTCGACCTCCTTCCAGAACCAGACCTCGTCGGCGTCGAGGCTGGCCCCGAGGATGCCGCAGGTGTAGTCGCTGCCGCCGCGCCCGAGGGTGGTGGGCACGCCGGCCCGCGTGGCCCCGATGAAGCCGGTGACGACGGGCACGGTGCCGGCCGCCAGCAGCGGCAGCAGGCGCTCGCGGGCGCGCGCGGCGGTCTCGGCCATCAGCGGCGCGGCGTTGCCGTAGCGCTCATCGGTGATGATCAGGCCGGTGGCGTCGATGGCCTGGGCCGGCACGCCGGCGCCGCGCAGGGCGGCGGCGATCAGGCGGGCGTTGATCCGCTCGCCCAGCCCGCTGAACAGATCGAGGGCCCGCGGCGTCAGCTCGCCCAGCACGGCGATGCTGCGCGACAGGTCGCTCAGGTAGTCGAGCATGGCCCGCAGCTCGGGCTCGAGTGCGGCGCACTCGGCGGGCGAGGCCAGCACGGCGGCGGCGTGCATGTGCAGCTCAAGCAGGCGCGGGGCCACCTGCGCGGTCGCGTCGCCGTCGCCCTGGGCGGCCGCGTGGGCGGCGGCGATCAGCGAGTCGGTGGTGCGCAGGTCAGGGGCGTTCATCGCTGACACCACCACCACCGCCTCGTGGTCGCGGTGGGTGTCGCTCACAATCGCGGCAACATGGCGGATCGCGTCGGCGCTGCCGACCGAGGTGCCGCCAAACTTCATCACTACGCGCATACGCTCCTCTAAAGACGCATAAAAATCCACATATGTTCGGTTGAAGTTGCCAGCGAAGCTGGCAACTTCAACCAAACATATAATCATTTCGGGGGCTTCCGCCCTAGGGACGCTGCCGGTGCCTACGGCACCAGCAGCACCTTGCCGGCCGTCGCGCGGCCCTGGAGGGCGATGTGGGCCCCGGCGGCGTCGGCCATGGGGAAGCTGCGGTCCACCCGTACGCTCAGGGCGTCGGAGGCCATCCAGCCGAACAGGTCGCCCGCGCGCCAGGCCAGCTCCTCGGGCGTGGCGATGTAGCTCCACAGGGTCGGCCGGGTCAGGAAGAGCGATCCCTTGGCGCTCAGCGTCAGCGGGCTGACCGCCGGCACCGGGCCGCTGGAGTTGCCGAACGTCACCATCAGGCCGCGCGGGCGCAGGCTGTCGAGGCTGCCGTCCCAGGTGTCCTGGCCCACCGAGTCGTAGACCACATCCACGCCGCGCCCGCCGGTCAGCTCGCGCACGCGCGGGGCGAAGGCCTCGTCGCGGTAGCGGATCACCTCAGCGGCCCCGGCTGCGCGGGCCAGGGCAGCCTTCTCCGCCGAGCCGACCGTGCCGATCACCCGCGCGCCGATGCGGCTGGCGATCTGCGTCAGCAGCAGCCCGATCCCGCCGGCCGCCGCGTGGATCAGGCACGTCTCGCCGGCCTTCAGCGGGTAGGTGCTGTAGGCCAGGTAGTGCGCGGTCATGCCCTGG
>JBAXES010000302.1:0-5754 GCA_037140315.1 Chloroflexales bacterium | reverse complement strand
CCCCTGTCCCCTGTCCCCCACCAGCGCCTCAACCACCGTCAGCTCTAGGGGCAGGTGGCCGTAGGGCGTGGTGCGCAGCTGGAAGTCGAGCCCGCTGAAGAGCTTGATCCACGCCACCAGGGCGGCCGTGTCGGCGCGGCGCGACCACCCCTCCAGGGTGCCCAGCTCGTCCTCGCCCACATCGATCAGGCCCCGGTCCCCCGTCGCGCGCAGGAGCATCAGCGCGCGCAGGCGCTCCACCAGGTCGCGGGTGAACTGGCGGATGTCGGCGCCCTGGTCGGCCACCCCGTTCACCGCGCGCAGGGCCGCGCCCACATCGTCGTCGAGCAGCGCCTCGATCAGGGCGTTCACCTCGGCGGCGGCGGTCATCCCCAGCAGGCTGTGCACCTGCTCCAGGGTGATCGCGCCCTGGCCGAAGGACGCCAACTGCTCGAGCACGCCCAGCGCGTCGCGCATGCTGCCGGTGGCGGCGCGGGCGATCGCCTCGGGCGCGCCGGCGTCGAGATCAAGCCCCTCAGAGGCCGCGATCTGGCGCAGGTGGGCGCTGGTCGCGGCCACGCTGTGCCGGGTGAAGGTGAAGCGCTGGCAGCGCGAGAGGATCGTCGCCGGGACCTTGTGTACCTCGGTGGTCGCCAGGATAAAGATCGCGTGGTCGGGCGGCTCCTCCAGGGTCTTCAGCAGCGCGTTGAACGCCGCCGTCGAGAGCATATGTGTCTCGTCGATCACGTAGACCTTGAAGCGCATCTCGGCGGGCCGAAACTGCACCCGCTCGATGATCTCGCGGGCGTCGTCGACCGAGGTGTGCGATGCCGCGTCCATCTCGATCACGTCCACGGCGCGGCCGGCGGCGATCGAGGTGCACGCGTGGCAGTGCCCGCACGGGCGGGCCGCCGGGTCCGCGTCGCTGCAGTTGACCGCCTTGGCCAGCAGGCGGGCCATGCTCGTCTTGCCCACGCCGCGCGGCCCGGTGAACAGATAGGCGTGGGCCACCCGCTCCTCGATGATCGCGTTGCGCAGAGTCTGGACGACGTGCTCCTGGCCGATGAGCTCGTCGAAGGTCTGCGAGCGCCACTTACGATAGAGCGATTGGGAAGCCATGCGCGCCTCTACGGTGAAAAAATCTTTTCTATTATACCCTAGGCGAACCGATGCCGCCAACGTCGCCCCCCCGGCGGGGGCGCGGGGCCAGGGTCCCAGCACGAGCAGGACGTTGACGCGGCTCTGAACAGGACCTCTAGCCAGTTGCCGGTTGTCGGTCGCCTGTGGTAGAGTAGGCATAGACCGGCGGCTCCTCCGCAGAGATGCAGCCCTCGTCGGATTGTAGGATCGCCCAATGTCACATCGCAGCCTCTTCTGGCCAATCACGCTGATCATCATCGTCGCCGCCACCATGGGTATGGTGATAACTAGCACCTCGGTGAGCCAGCACGTTGTCGTGTTCGCCCAGAGCTGCCCAACCGACGGGACAAACCCGGCATACCCCGACTGTGTCAAGACGGCGGCGGCCCAGGCCGCGACGGCGACGACCGAGCCCCAGAGGATCCTCTCCGGCTGCCCCACCAAGGGCCCGGCCAACCGGCCGCCCTACCCGCCCTACGATGACTGTATGAAGACGCGCACCGCGCTCCTCGTCGAGACCGAGCGGGCCGCCGCATTGGCGGTGCCTACGGTCCCCACCGCAGGTAATAGCAGCCCCGCCCAGGTGGCGCCAACCGAGCCGCCCACGGTAACCCCCACTCCTACGCCGACCTTCACCAGCACTGCGGCGGCGACGAGCACGCCCCTGGCGACGCCGACCTTCCGGGCCGCCGCCCACGCGACACCCACGGCGACCCCGGCCGCTGTCGTCCCGAGGACGGAGATCGCCGTGATCCCCTGCATCCCTGGCGATGTGATAATGATCGAGGGCAGCACCGACCCGCAGGTCTCCCTGATTGTCACCTTCGGCGACCGCCCGGTGGGCGGCGGGTTCACGCGCAACGACGGTAGCTACCGCATCCGCCTGCGCATCGGCGACGAGCGGCCCGGGATCTACCCCGTCCAGGTGCAGGATCGGGCGACTCGCAGCGTGGTCCAGGAGCTGAGCTGCCAGGTGCCCGCCTTCACCCCTACGCCCACGCTGTCCCTCATCCCCTAACGCTAGGGCGCAGGCCCCCGCGACAAGCACAGCGCGAGTGGGTTGCTATTGCCAGCGAAGCTGGCAATAGCAACCCACTCGCGCTATAGGTCTTAGACAAGGTTTCAGCGTACGTTACCGTTCAGGCAATTGCACTGCATCAGGTGCGGTATTTCTGTTCCCTGTTCCCTGTTCCCTGTTCCCTTGTCTTAGGTCCGCGGCCCTAAGCCGGGATGGTCAGCTTCTCGACGGTGATCTGGTCGAGGTACTCCAGATCCACCACCGCGCCGCAGCCCGGTGTCGTCGGCACGCTCAGGGTGCTGTCGGCGTTCAGCGCGAACGGGTTTGTCACCACATCCCGCGTGAAGTAGCGGTCGCTCGCGCTGATGTCGCCGGGCAGCATGAAGTTGGGCAGGCTGGCCAGGGCCACGTTGGCCGCCCGGCCGATCCCCGTCTCTAGCATGCCGCCGCACCAGACCGGCACGCCGGCCGCCTGGGCCATGTCGTGGATCTGCTTCGCCGCCGCCAGCCCGCCCACCCGGCTGGGCTTAATGTTGATCACCCCGCAGGCCCCCATCTCCAGCGCCCAGCGCGCGTGCTCCGGCGAGACGATGCTCTCGTCCAGGCAGATCGGGGTGCGCAGGTGCCGCTGGAGCTTGGCGTGGTCGAAGATGTCGTCGTGGCCTAGGGGCTGCTCGATCAGCAGCAGCCCGAAGGCGTCTAGCTCGGCCAGGTGGTCGGCCGCATCGAGCGTGTAGATGCTGTTCGCGTCCACCTGGAGCCGCAGGTCGGGCCAGCGCTCGCGCACCGCCCGCGTCGGCTCGATATCCCAGCCCGGCTTGATCTTCAGCTTCACCCGCCGGTAGCCGGACGCCAGATAGCCGCCGACCACCTCCAGCAGGGCGGCGATGCTGGGCTGCACGCCCACGCTCACGCCCACGTCCACCGCCGCGCGCGTGCCGCCGAGCATCGCGCTCAGGCTCTCGCCGCGCAGCTTCCCGAAGAGATCCCAGGCGGCGAACTCGATCGCCGAGCGGGTGATCCGGTTGCCGCGCACCCGCGCGAACAGCGCGTCCACATCCTCGGGCCGCTCCAGGTCTGCCCCCAGCACCATCGGCATGAGGATGTCGCGCAGCATCACCCAGGCGGTGGCGTAGGTCTCCTCGTTATACCAGGGGCCGGTGTTCACCGGTGCCTCGCCCCAGCCCTCCGCGCCATCCGCGAAGAGCCGCACGATCACCGAGTAGTTGGCGTCCTCGCGCCAGCCGCTGGTCTCGAAGGGCGTCACGTAGGGCAGGACGATCCGACGCAGCTCGATCTTCTCTAGTCGCATATGGCCTCCGTAGGGGCGAAGCATTCGGCTTTCGCGCCCTGCGCCAAAGCCAAATGCTTCGCCCCTACATGATCTTTCACGGATACCACCGTTAGATAAGGTTTCAGCGTACGTTACCGTTCAGGCAATTGCACTGCATCAGGATGCGGTATTTCTGTTCCCTGTTCCCTGTTCCCTGTTCCCTGTAACCTTGTCTTATCGCACATACCGTATGAACTGCGGGGCCAGGGCGTGCGGGATGCGCCCCTGGATGCGGGTGCCGTCGCCGGCGTACTCCTCCTGGTCGATCACGCCGCGGCGGTGCCAGAGCGAGACCAGGTCGTTGCGCTGGTAGGGGATGAGCACGCTCATTGCCACCATCGCGTCGCCGAGGGCCGCCACGATCCGCTCGCCGAGCAGATCGAGGCCCCAGCCCTTCTGCGCCGAGACGGCGATCACATCGCTGGGCAGGCCCATCTCGGCCGCCAGCCGGCCCACCTCGGTCGGGTCGATCCCGTCGAGCTTATCGACCTTGTTCAGTACCGTCAGCGTCGGCCTGCGGCTGACCCCCAGCTCCTCCAGGGTCTTCTCCACCGTCTGGGCGTGCTCCTGGGCGTTGGGGTGGGTCAGGTCCACCACGTGCAGCAGCAGGTCGGCCTCGTTGATCTCCTCCAGGGTGGCGCGGAAGGCGGCCACCAGCTGGGTGGGCAGCTTCTGGATGAAGCCGACGGTGTCGGTGAGCAGCACCTGGTGGTTGCCCGGCAGCGTAGCCTGGCGCGTGGTCGGGTCGAGGGTGGCGAAGAGCTGATCCTCGGCCAGCACATCGGCGCCGGAGAGGGTGTTGAGCAGGGTGCTCTTGCCGGCGTTGGTGTAGCCCACCAGGGCGATCACCGGCACGCCGCTGCTCTTGCGGCGCTGGCGGTAGAGCTCGCGGTGGCGGTGCACGTCGGCCAGCTGCTCTTTGAGCAGGGCGATGCGCTGGTCGATCAGCCGTCGGTCGATCTCCAGCTGGGTCTCGCCGGGGCCGCGCAGGCCGACCACGCCGCCCGCCGAGGTGCCGCCGCCGGTGCCGGCCTGGCGCTCTAGGTGCGACCACTGGCGGCGCAGGCGGGGCAGCATGTAGTTGTACTGCGCCAGCTCCACCTGCAGGCGGCCCTCGTGGGTGCGCGCGTGCTGGGCGAAGATGTCCAGGATCAGGGCGGTGCGGTCGAGCACGCCGACCTGCAGGTCCTCCTCCAGGTTGCGCGTCTGCGCGGGGCTGAGCTCATCGTCGAAGATCACCAGCCCGGCGCCGGTGCGCTCGCGCAGCTCGGCCACCTCGCGCACTTTGCCGGGGCCGATAAAGTGCTTGGGGAAGGGCTGGTCGAGCTTCTGGTAGAGGCTGCCCACGACCTCCAGGCCGGCGGTGTCGGCCAGCAGGGCCAGCTCGCGCAGCGAGTCCTCGGCGCTCCATGCGCTGTGGAAGCTATTCACCTCGGCCCCGACGAGGACGGCGCGGGTGCGCGGCGCCGATGTCGAGTGTAGCCGCTTGCCGTCTTGGGTGCGAATCTCGTCTATGGTGATCTCCTCTGATTGGCTGATTGATGCGGACGGTGTCCCCTCATTGTAGCACTGTGGCCGCCGGCTTCAAGCGACCAGAGGCGGAGATCGACCTCGTCCGGTAGGTGTTCGTCCTAGCGCCTCCCGGTTGTGAAATATTTCTTGATCTTGTGGCACCTGGCTGCTATCCTGGTGAGTGGGCCGGCCCAGCGTGGTGCCGGTTTCCGCTGTGGGACATAGCCAAGGGGGCTACACCATGAACTTTAATGTTAACTACGTCGATGAGCTCGCCGCTGCGGGGCACAGGCGTGAGCTAGAGGAGCAGGCCAGGGTCGAGCGGCTGCTCGCCGAGGCCTACACATACTCGCACCCGGCCGAGAAGCGTTTCAGCCTGATGTGGCTGCTCCGCTGGCACCGGCACGAGGAGCAGCCCGCCGACGACAGCGCCAAGCGTAGCTAGATCCATCGGCTGATCTGATTGCAACTAAAGAGGCTCCCCGAGGGCGTAGCTCTCGGGGAGCCTCTTTGCTACCCCCGCAGCAGCGCCGCCAGCTGGCGCTGGGTGCGCAGGGCCGCCAGGGGCGATGGTGCGGGTTCGATCCAGCGGGCTAGGTCGCCGAGCGGTGCGCTGCGGCCGGCCTGGATCTGGCGGCGCTGGGCCAGCAGCGCGGGCAGCTCGCGCAGGGCCTCCCGCCGCCCGGCGGCGATCATCGGCTGGCCCCGCAGCACCCCGTATGCCGTCGCCAGCAGGTCGTAGCGCAGGATCGCCGGCACACACTCCCGCAGG
>JBAXES010000301.1:0-5755 GCA_037140315.1 Chloroflexales bacterium | reverse complement strand
CGCCCGACGTGCTGGCGCGCCGCAGGGCGGCCAGCACGTCGGGGCGCGCCAGCAGCGCCGCGCGGGTCGCCGTGATCGTCGGGTGGTGGGGCCATCGACGCACGGGGAGCGCGACATCCAGGGCCTCCAGGTCGGCCACCAGCTGCTGCACGTTGGGCCGATGCCAGAACCGCAGCAAGCGTGCGTGGAGCGGCTCCGGCCAGCGCTGGAGCGCCTCCGGCGCGGCGTCGTTCGGCGACGGCGTGGCCCAGGCGGGCGCGGGCGATGTGGCGGTGCTGGCCTCCCGGCGCTTCGGCGCGCTAGCCGGAGCCGCCGCCTTCGGCGGCGCGGCGCACAGCTCGCAGCGGCGGGCGCACGCCGTGCGGGCCCTGCCGACCAGCGCGCTCCCGCACCGCTCGCAGTGGGTCTGCAGGTGATCCCGTGCGCGCACGAGGGCCGGGCGCTCGTCGCCCGGCCAGGCGCCCACCAGGTCTTCGAGGATGCCGCGGATCTCTTGGTAGCGGTCGCTCATGGTGCCTCCACGCTCCCCTCACGCCTCCGCCCGAAGCGGAAGTAGGCCAGCGGGCCGACGAAGCTGACCAGCGCGGCCGCCGCCCATGTCGCCTTGCTGCCGTTGATCTGCTCGGCCGGGCGGCGGGCGATGTCCCACAGGGCCGCCGCCAGCAGGCTGAGCTGGACACTGGCCAGGGCGATGATCAGGCGCCGCTGCGCCGGGGACAGGTCTTTCCATCGTTTGCGGGTCATCACAGTACCCTCCTGACGTCGTGATGTACTTACACCAATAGAATCCTGATGCGAGAAATGGCTTGTAGCCCAATGTTCATGCTTCCACCGCTGCAGCGCCGCTTCACCGTTGGTTGTATTATAGAGGCTTCAGTGGACTGCTATCCCCATCAGGGAGAGCTGACCGATGAATGCGAACAACAACAGGTGACACATCTATGTACGGTAGCTCGTCCATTTATCGAACGTTGTCGCGCATAACCTGCGCGTCAGGCGCTCTATGGAGGGCCTGGGCAACAGCTGCGCTCGCGGTCAGCTCGCGGCCCGCCGCCCATGACGTCTGCCACTCCGCCGTTGGCAGCTGCGCCTGGCACGTCGCTATCGCGCGCTCGTAGGAAGGCTGGAAGACTGGCCAGCGCCGCTCGCCCGTCGCCTCACGCAGCGCCTCGACGGCACCCCACAGCTGCGCCGCCCGCTGTGGCAGCGTGTTCGCCGCAGCCACCAGGCCCATCCCCTCCAGCCCGATGGTGATGAAGGCCTGCATCGGCATCTCGCGGCTCATCGCCAGCCCCTCGCGGAAGAGCTTCTCGGCGCCGGCGACGTCGCCCTGCTCGAAGCGCGTGTGCCCCAACGCCAGGAGTGTTCGGAAGACCCCGAAGGTCATCTGCTGTCGGCGCAGCTCGACCAGGGCGTCCTCAAGGGCCGGTCTGGCCCTGGCAAGGTCGCCTTCGGCGAGCCACAGGAACGCCAGGGTGTAGTGCGACCACGCCAGGCCCCATGCGTCGCCGCTGGCCGTGCAGCGCCGGAGGCTCTCGGTGTAGCCGCGCTCCGCCTCGACGAAGTCGCCCCGCAGCATCGCCACAAAGGCCAGGCCGCGGATCGCCCAGGTGGCCATCCGCTCATCGCCAAGCTGGCGATAGCGCCCCAGGCCGCGCTCAATGTACGCCGTCGCCCGGGCATCCTCGCCGAGCTCGGCGGCGACGTATCCCGCCAGACACAGGACGTGAGCCTCCGCCGCTGCGAGCTCCGGCGAGCTGTCCGCCAGGGGCAGGGCCAGGGCGGCCGCGAGCGCATCCTGGGCCTCGCTCAGATCGGAGCAGGTAGTCCAGAAGGTGAACAACCCGCTGTGGAAGCGCAAAGCGAGGGCTGTTTCCCTGTGCTCAAAGGCCCAGCGGAAGGCGGCGCGGAGATTGTCGCGACCCGCTGTCAGCCGGCGCATCAGCGCCCACTCCTCGGGCCGATCCCAGGCCCGCCCGGCCGCCTCGGCGAGCCTCAGGTAGTAGGCGGCATGGCGTCGGCCCAGCGCCTCGGCCTCGCCGCTGGCAAGCAGCTGCTCGCGGGCGTAGGCGCGGATTGTCTCGAGCATCCCGAAGCGCGTGCGCCCATCGTCGCTCTCACGGCGCTGGAGCAGGCTGCTGGTCATTAGCGCGGAGACACCCTCGAACACGTGCTGGTCGCCCGGCCCGTCGCCGCACACCGTCGATATCGCCTCGAGCGAGCAGGCGCCGACGAAGACGCTCAGCCGTCGCAACAGCTGCTGCTCGACCGGGGTGAGCAGGCTGTAGCTCCAGCCGATCGCCTGGCGCAGCGAGAGGTGGCGTTGCGGCAGGTCGCGCACCCGGCTGGTGAGCACGGCGAAGCGATCCTCCATCTGGGTGAGCAGCTCGGCAGGGCTGAAGAGCCCGACCCGGGCGGCTGCGAGCTCGATCGCCAGGGGCAGCCCGTCCAGGCGGCGGCAGATCTCGCCCACCACGGGCGCGGTGGCGTCGATGAGCGTGAATCCGGGCACGACGGCGCGGGCCCGCTGCACAAACAGCGCGACCGCCGGGTAGCGCGCCTGAACCTCGGCGGCTGCGAGCGGCACGTGCAGCCCGTCGGCTACGGGCGGTATGAGCAGCGGCAGCACCGTGAAGCGATGCTCGCCCGAGATCTCGAGCGCGACCCGGCTCGTCACCAGGAGCTTCAGCCGGGGCGCTGCGGCGAGGAGCTGGCCGAGCTGGGGCGCCCCGGCCAGGACGTGCTCGACGTTGTCGAGCAGGAGGAGGAGCTGTCGGGTGTGGAGGAAGCGCCCCATGAGGGCGGCCAAGGTCTGTCGGTCGGTCGTCGCGAGGCCCAAGGCCTGGGCGATCGTCGCCAGCACGAGGCCGGGCTCGTCAATGGTCCCAAGATCGACCCGCAGCACCCCGTCGGCGAAATCTGCGCCCAGATCGCCCGCGACCTCGAGGGCGAGGCGCGACTTGCCGACCCCGGGCGGCCCAACCAGGGTAAGCAGGCGCACCTCGGGCCGGGACAGCAGCTCACGCGCGGCCTCAACCTCGCGCTCGCGCCCCGCGAGGGCGGTGGCCGGGCGCGGCAGGGCGCTCGGCGGGCCGGCCGCGGGCTGCGCGGACTCGAGCAGCTCAACCCGCAGCTCGCCGCGGGCCACACGCACAAACATGTCGCGCTCGTGGGGCGCGATGGCGAGGTGCTCGGCGAGCAGCTCGGCGACCTGGCGCGAGGGGCGGCGCTCGTCCGCCTCGATCTTGCGCAGGGTGATCACGGCGCAGCCGATGCGGGCGGCCAGCTCAGTCCGCTGGAGATGCAGGCTCTGGCGACGGCGGGTCAACCAGAGGCCAAACGAGGCGTCGTGCTCCAAGGCGTGCTCCCTCGCACCGGATGCAGATCGAGCGGGTATGTCCGCAGATTGTACCACCAGGGCCAATGCTCAATGTTGAAGGTTGAATGTTGAATTGCCACAACGCTTCCTGATGCGACTCAGCAATTCAGCCTTCAGCCTTCAGCATTCAACATTGGCACCAGTAACACTATTTGTATCACTCCCCCTGGCGAGAGTGATACCACAGCGCGCGCGCGCTGTGGTTTGATACATCCACACGAGAACCGAGCCCAGTCAACGGCGTAACGATGCGCAGGCAACCACTCAGCTCAGGCGGGTGGACAGACAAGGAGGACAGAGATGAGCAGCAATGTCGCAACCATCAGCGAGTCTATGGCGAAGGAGGCCCCCGTCGACAGCCGGAAGGGGCGCTGGCGCACCGTCGGCGTGCTGTCGTTGCTCCAGCTGGTCGAGAACTCGGAGGGCGGCCTGATCAATAGCCTCTTCCCGGTCATCCGGGCGGATCTCGGCCTTGGGCTTGGCGCGCTCGGCGTGCTGACCAGCATCGGCAAGTTCGCCCGTATGCTCTTCGGCCCGATCTGGGCCATGCTCGGCGACCGCTTCGGCCGCAAGCTGATCCTGGTCATCACCGCGCTGTGGGGCGTCTGGATGGTCGGCGCCGGCTTCGCCCAGAACTTTACCCAGCTGATGGTGCTCTACGCGATCGGCGTGATCGGCACGGTCGCCGGCGAGCCGATCTCCAACGGCCTGGTCTCCGACCGCTTCGGCCCCACCGAGCGGGGCAGAGTGTACGGCACGATGCGCAGCGTCACCGGCGCGGGTTCGATCCTGCTCATGCCGCTGCTCGGCCAGCTCGCCGGCATGCCGGACAACCAGGGCTGGCGGATCGGCATGTTCATCATGGGCGGCATCGGCGTGGCGGCTGGCATCCTGACCTGGCTGCTCGTCACCGACCCGAGGCGCGGAGTCAGCGACGCCACATACGCCAAGTCGTTGGCGAAGGCCGAAAGCCGCGAAGCCGCCTTCCGCCTCGCCGACGTGCCGCGCCTGATGGCGATCCCCACCGTGGCCCTGCTGGCTGTGCAGCTGATCTTCATCACCAGCCTGGTGCTGTTCGCCTTCCAGGTGGTCTTTCTGGTCGATGTGCGCAAGTACACGACCCAAGAGGCGACGATCATCACCTCGGTCTTCTTCCTCGGCTTCACGATCAGCTCGTTCGTCGGCGGCCTGCTGGGCGACTGGTTCGAGCGCAAGAACCCGAACGGCGGCCGCATCCTGCTGATGCAGATCTACCTGGTCGCGTTCGCCGCGCTCAGCTTCCTGGCGATGCAGGTCGATTGGGGCAACCGCGCTCTGGAGTACGCCGTGTGGCTGGCCTTCGGCCTGGTCGGCTCGATCGGCTTCTCGGGCTGCGTGCTGCCGATGGTCTCGAACGTGGTGCCCGCCGAGTATCGCGGGACGGCCTTCGCGCTGCTCTTCTCGTTCGTGCAGGGCGCGCTGGCGGCGCTGCTCTCGCTCGCCCTCGGCGGCCTCGCCCAGCAGTATGGCCTGCGCCCGGTGATGCTGTGGCTCGTCACCGCCCCCTACGCCGTCAACGCCGCCTTCTGGTTCCTGTTCTACCGCTTCTACCCGCAGGATGTCGCCGCGCAGCAGGCGCGCGCCGTCAAAGCCTAGAGCGTCGCACGGCCCTCACCCCCCAGCCCCCTCTCCCGCTGCGGCGGGCGAGGGGGGGTATTTCCTTTCAGAAAGCGATACACCCTCTCTTCCTGTGGGACAGGGGCCGGGGTCGAGCGGGCAAGGCTGGCGGCGAGCCGCTTATTATAGATACAGGAGAACCGTATGCTGTACCCTATTCAGAACGATGTGCGCAACAAGCTTGACCTGTCGGGCATCTGGGACTTCAAGATCGACCCGCAGGGCGTGGGCGAGGACGGCGGCTGGTTCAACGGGCTGAGCGAGTCACGGCCGATCGCGGTGCCGGGGAGCTGGAACGAGCAGCACGAGGATCTGTTCAACTACCTCGGCCCGGCCTGGTACGTGCGGCGCACCTACGTCCCGGCGAGCTGGCAGGGACAGCGGGTCTTCCTGCGCGTCGGCTCGGCCCCCTACCAGGCCGTCGTCTACGTCAACGGCGAGCGGGTCGGCTCCCACGAGGGCGGTCACCTGCCCTTCGCCTTCGAGGTGACGGACCTGCTACGCTGGGACGCCGAGAACATGATCGCGATCAGCGTCGAGAACGAGCTCAAGCCCACCCGCGTGCCGGCCGGCAACATGAGCACAGCCCTCGGCGCCTTCGCCAGCTACCCGCGCACCACCTACGACTTTTTTCCCTTCGCCGGCATCCACCGCCCGGTGCTGCTCTACAGTGTGCCCCAGACCTTCGTCGCCGATGTGGCCGTGGTGACCGAGATCGAC
>JBAXES010000300.1:0-5781 GCA_037140315.1 Chloroflexales bacterium | reverse complement strand
CCCCCAATCCCCCGCTCCCCGTGCCCCCGCTGGCAGGCGATCAGCCCCGGTGGGCGAGCAGGCGCAGGCCGTTGAGCACCACGATGATCGTGGAGCCCTCGTGGCCGACCACGCCGAGGGGCAGGGGCACCCCGATCGTTAGGGTCAGAATCACCAGCACCACCACCACCGACATGGCGAAGGCGATGTTCTGCCAGACGATGCGCTGGGTGCGCTTGCTGAGGCCCACGGCGTAGCCGATCGCGCCCAGGTCGTCGGACATCAGCACGATGTCGGCCGTCTCTAGGGCGGCGTCGGTGCCGGCGGCGCCCATCGCGATCCCGCTCGAGGCGGCGGCCAGCGCGGGCGCGTCGTTCACACCGTCGCCCACCATCGCCACCGGGCCATACTTCTTGCCCAGCTCCTCCACCATGCGCAGCTTATCCTCGGGCAGCAGGCCGGCGTACACCTCGTCGATGCCCAGACGGCGGCCCATGGCCTCGGCCACGCGGACATTATCGCCGGTGAGCATCACCACCCGCTCGATGCCTGCGGCGCGCAGGGCGACCAGCTTCTCGGCGGCGTCGGGGCGCTCGCGGTCCATCACCGTCACCATGCCCAGCCAGCGGTCGCCGCGGTGGGCCAGCAGCACCGTGCCGCGGCCATCGTCGGCCAGGCGGTCCATCTCGGCCAGCAGCTCGGCGGGGACGGACAGGCCGGCCTGGGTCATCAGGCGCGGCGAGCCGACCAGGGTCTCCGCGCCGTCCCAGCTGGCGCGCACACCCATGCCGGTCACGGCGGCGAACAGCTCGGGCTCGGCGGGATCGAGGCCCTGGGCGGTGGCGTAGGCCATGATCGCGCGGGCGATCGGGTGCTCGCTCGAGAGCTCGGCGCGGGCCACAGCGGCCAGCAGCTCCTCGGCGCTTACGCCGGGCTGGGGCAGCACGTCGGTCAGCTCGGGGCGGCCGAAGGTGAGGGTGCCGGTCTTATCGAAGGCGATGATCTTCACCTTGCTCAGCTCCTCCAGGTGCGCGCCGCCCTTGAAGAGCACGCCCCGGCGGGCGGCGTTGGCGATCGCGCTGAGCAGCGCGGCCGGCACGCTGATCACCAGGGCGCAGGGCGAGGCCACGGTGAGCAGCACCATGCCCCGGTAGAAGTTCTCGCTGAAGGGCACGCCGAAGATCGGCGGCACCAGGGTGATGAACAGCAGCACCGAGACGATCACGCCCATGGCGTAGTACTGCTCGGCCCGGTCGAGGAAGCTCTGGGTGCTGGCCTTGCGCGACTGGGCCTCGCTCACCATGTTGATGATCCGGGCCAGGGTGCTCTCGCTGGCCGGCTTGGTCACCAGCATATCGAGGGCACCGTTGATGTTGAGCGTGCCGGCGAGCACCAGAGAACCCTCGCCGCGCTGCACCGGCATCGACTCGCCGGTGATGGCCGACTCGTCGAAGTTAGCACTGCCGCGCTGGATCGTCCCGTCCAGGGGCACGCGGTCGCCCGGGCGCAGCAGCACCACGTCGCCCACCTGCACGCTCTCGACCGCCACAGCCTCAGTCTGGTCGCCGCGGCGGACTGTCACCGTGTCGGGGCGCAGCTCCATCAGCGCCGAGATCGCCCGCTCGGTGCGGCGCATCGCGTAGCCCTGGAGCACATTGCTCAGCGAGAAGAGGAAGAGCAGGGTGGCCCCCTCGATCCAGGCGTCCACGTAGGCCGCGCCGAGGGCGGCGATGACCATCAGCAGGTCGACCTCGATCGTGCGCTCGCGCAGGGCGGCGATGATCGCGCGCATGGCGTAGAAGCCGCCCACGAAGTAGGTGGCCACGTGTACCGCCAGGTGCGCCCAAGCTGGCGCGCCGAGCCGCTCGGCCGTCACCCCGGCCGCGATCCCGGCCAGGGTCAGCGCCACAAACAGCGGCTCGATGAACTCGTCACTGATCGGCAGCCACACGCCGGGACGATCTTTGGGGTGGCTGTGCGTAAGGGTAGACATACGGATCCTCCAGAGTCTCCGAGAAGGTCGAGCCCTCCCAGAAGCTAGGTTATCAGTGCAGCACTTGTTGGTCGTCAGGGTCAAGCTTCTGGAGCAGGTCGTCACCGAGACGGGCGAAGATCCGCTGGGCAAACAGCTCCATCCAGATGAACTGGCGGGCGATCATCACCATGTTCAGGTTTGAGGTGACGGTTGCGGCGGAGACCTGGTGGCCGCTCGCAATCAGGAACTCGCCCTCGTCGGCGACGATGATCAGCGTCTCCTGCATGCGGTGCAGCGCGGTCTCGCGCTTGGGGTGGCGCACCACCTGGCCAAGGGCGAAGGGCATATCGCCGGTGAGGATGACCCCCAGGGACACCCCGCGAGCGTGCGCGGCCTCCAGGTGGTGCTGCAGGGCGCTCACGTCGGCGTCGGTGAGCACCAGCATGAGCTCGCACTTCGCGGCGTCGATCAGGTTTGCGGCGTAGGCCAGGGCCTCGCGGCGCCCGCTGAAATTCCACAGCCGACCGGTCTCCTCCCGGTTGTAGAGCGGCAGCAGCGAGGCCCGCAGGCTCGCCGCCCGCTCGCGGGCCTCGCGCTCATAGCGGTCGAGCAGCATCGCCGGGGGCACGGGCCGGTAGAGCGTGGCCTTCTCCTCAAGCGAGCGCAGCACCGCCCCGCGCGCCTCTAGGCGGCCGAGCGCCTCGTAGACCATCGAGCGCGGAACGCCCGATGTCTTGCTGATCTGGTAGCCGGTGGCCGGGTTCTCGCCAAGCAGCGAGAGGTAGACCTTCGCCTCATACTCGGTCATCCCCAGGGCTGCTAGTTGGTCAATCAGGTTGTTCATAGTTTTTAGTAGTTTGAATACGAACTACTGCTAAGAGTATAAACCACACGGATCGATCCGTCAATGATAATGGATAGCTGTAGGGACAAAGCATCGGCACCGGATGCGTGCGGTATACCGCACGCATCCGGTGCCGATGCTTTGTCCCTACGTGTTCTGAGAGCGAGACTAGAAGAGCGGGTCGACCGGGCTAACGAAGGGCGGCTGCTCCTCCGGGGGCGGGCCAAGGGTATCGTTGGTGCCCGTGGCCGGCACATCGTTCGAGTAGATCACCTCGGGCGCCGGCGTGGTGTTCACCGTCTCGCCGGGGCCAGGGATCGGCACGTTCGGCCCGCCCGAGCTGAGCTGGAGGGAGGTGATCGTCAGGAAGCCGCTGCTGGCCCCCTTGGCGGTGAAGTCGTACACGCCGGTGGGCAGCCGCTCGTCCAGGTAGACATCGGCGAAGAACTCGCCGTTGGCGTCGGCGTACTGCGAGGGCAGGCCGCGCACCGAGTTATCGGGCAGGGTCATCCAGATATCGACCCGCTCGAAGGGGTTGAAGCGCTTGCCCTGCACCTCAAAGGTCGATCCCTGGCCACCGTTGCGCGAGGCCGGGAAGGCCACCCGCAGCTGCGACCACCCGGTCTCATTCGAGGCCCGCGAGGTCAGGTTGAAGCGGGTGATCACCTGGTAGCCGCTCAGGTTGCCCAGCGCCGTGAAGCCGTAGAAGCCGGTCTGGTGATTGGCGTTAAACTGGAAGGGCACCGAGAATGAGCCGATGTCGCTGGTAGTCGGCTGGTAGGGGAAGGAGATCACGACCCCATCGGGCGCGGTGATCCAGATCGAGATCACCTCGTTGGCCACAAAGCCGCGCCCGAAGATATTCACCAGGGCGCCCTGCTGGCTGCTCGGGTCGCCAGTCGTGTTATCCTCAACGATCAGGCTAGCCTGGCCGGGGTCCGGGGCCGGCCCGATCCGCGGGGCCACCACAAAGCTGGAGGAGACCTGACGGTTGCTCCCCAGGCCGTGGGCGGTGAATGTGTAGCAGCCGTAGGGCCACTTGTTGGTCGCCGGGAAGGGGAAGTAGTAGTCGCCGCCGACATCGGTGAAGCTGATCCAGGGGAAGTTCGCCGGCATATCGATCACGCCGTCGAGGCCGTTGATCGGGATCGCGACCCCGTTGAAGTCCAGGGTCTTCACAGGGTTCTGTAGCGAGTTGCTATCGCTGATGCCGGTGACCACCGGGCTGAGCACGCGACCGTCGGGGAAGGTGAACGAGATCGAGACCGCCTCCTGTGGCCAGAACTGCTGGAGCTCCAGGCCGAAGTTCGAGCCCTGATAGCCGGCCGGGACGACCTGGCCTGTCTGCTGGCAGACGGCGGTGGTTGGCCCCTGGACAGCCATCACAGCGCTTGCGGCCGACGAGCGGTAGGCGAAGAGGCCGAGCACCATCGCTAGCGATAGCGACAGGCCTAAGGCAACAATTGTCTTGCTGTTTTTGCGAATCATGTCTGGTGTTCCTCACTCCTAATGCTACCGATACGCGATGCGGGCGAGGTCATGCCCGCCCGATACCGTGGCCGCCGCGTGTTCAGAACCTCCTTTCCCCCCAGGGCCAAATTGAGGAGACAGCAAAGCCCGCCCCAGCCGAGGACGACCGGGCGAAGGGTGGCGAGGACAAGCCCCGCCGCTACCGTATTGACGATCCGCTGAGTGGGAAGCCTGGCCCTTGGCGTGGGCGCTGCTATGATGCTATAGTACAGATCGGGTCTGAAACCAACA
The DNA here is from genome assembly GCA_037140315.1 of Chloroflexales bacterium. Classification (GTDB taxonomy): domain Bacteria; phylum Chloroflexota; class Chloroflexia; order Chloroflexales; family Chloroflexaceae; genus Oscillochloris. The sequence continues at coordinate 1,222 of JBAXES010000300.1, read as the reverse complement.
AGCTGCGTATATTACGGCAGTCTTACAGCAGATGATCAGAAGATGACAACGCTAGGTTACACACTGCTCTATGATGGGGCCTGCCACATCTGCACCAGTCAGGTGCAGATGCTGGCCACCTATGACGACAACAAGCGGATCGAGATGCTGGACATGAATAGCGCCGAGGCCCAGGCGCGCTTCCCCCAGGTGCGGCCCGAGGACGCGCGACGCGAGGTGCATCTGGTCGCGCCCGACGGCACCCTGTACGCTGGGGCCGATGCGGTGCGCGAGACGCTGCTGCGTCTGCCGTGGCTCAGCGGACTGGGCGAACTGCTGCGCCTGCCCGGTATGATGAGCCTGGCCCGCCCGATCTACGTCCTGATCGCCCGCAACCGCTACCTCTTCGGCGGGCGCGCCAAGGCCTGCGAGGGGGATGTATGCAGGTGACAAGCCGTAGGGGCGAAGCATGTGAGGTTGGCGCTTCGCGCCAACCTCACATGCTTCGCCCCTACTACGTTGTGATGACCCTGGCGATCCTGATCGCCCTGGCACCGGGGCTGTCCCGCGCCTGCGGGCTGCCCCTTGAGGCGCGGATCACATTCGAGCGCGCCCTGCTGATCAGCGACGGCGCCAGCCAGCAGCTGATCACCAGCGTGGATCTGAGCGCGGCGGGTCCCAACGCCGCCGTCGTTTTCCCCGTGCCCGCGGCGTCCACCGTCGACCAGCCCGCCGGCGCCGGCGCGCTGTTCGGCTACCTCACCGAGGCCACCAAGCCCCGCGTTGAGCGTAAGAATCGCTATGTCTGGCGCGTGCGCAACCTCGACACGGCCGGCGGCGCCGCGCCCCCCGGGGCCGGCGTGAGCGTCTTCCAGCGCCAGATCCTGGGCGGATTCGAGGTGGCCAGCCTGGCCGCCGACGACCCGACGGCGCTCCAGCAATGGCTCACGGCGAACGGCTACGCCCTGCCCGCCGCCGCCCAGCCCATCCTGCGGGCCTATGTGGCCGATGGCTGGAAGTTCGTCGCCGTGAAGCGCAGCGCGGGCGACCCCGAGGGCGCGCTGTCCCCGCTGCGCATCCGCTACGCCGGGGCGACGCCCGTCTACCCTATGCGCCTCGGCACGCTCTCTACCCGGCCTGTGGGCGTGGAGCTGTTTGTGCTCAGCGCCCACCGCAGCCAGGTGCCCGCCCTCCCAACAACCTTCGCCGGCCCGCTGAGCAGCCTCGACCCGCCGCCCGCAGG
>JBAXES010000299.1:0-5789 GCA_037140315.1 Chloroflexales bacterium | reverse complement strand
CCGGTTGCGGTGGCTGCCGATGGTCAGCGTGAAGCGGTGGGCGTTCAGCGGGCCTTCGAGGTTCAGGCTGCTGCCCAGAAGCACCTTGCCGGTGACGGTGTTGACGATCTGGAAGACGCCCGCCGACTTCGGTCGCTCCTGGTAGGCCCGCTTCAGCTCCTGGCGTGATGGCATATTCGTTCCCTCGTGCGTCGCGGCCCGGCACATACGCGTTCGCGCGATCAGCGTGGTGCCGCTTCCGGCCCATCACGCGATGCCCAGCATCGCACGAACATCATCATCATAGCGCGCGTGCTCCCAGTTCGTTGCGGCTTTGATCTGCTCCACGGTCAGGTACTTCGACCCACGCAGATTGGCCCCCGTGAGGTCGGCACCGTCAAGCAGCGCATCTTGCAGCGACGCGCCGGAGAGATCGGCACGGGTGAGGTTCGCCGCGCGCAGATCAATCCCCCGCGCCCGGGCATGCTGAAGGTTTGCGCCCGTGAGGTTCACCTGTTGCCAATTGCTCGCCTGACCACCAATAATCGCCGCGCGCAGGTCGGCACCCTGAAGATTCGCCCCCGCAAGGTTGGCGTCCCAGAGCAGTGCGTGCTCCAGATGCGCGGCCTGAAGGTTGGCGTTCGGCGCGATCCGATAGGCCAGCGCGGCGGCGGGGTCATAGCCCTGGGGGAAGATCGTCGCATCATCATACACCGCATAGCGGAGCTGCACGTCGTGAAACGTCGCATCACGAAAGCTCACCCCGAAGAGCCGCGCCCCTTTGAGATTGACGTGATCCAGCTGCGCGCCGTGGAACTGGGATCGGCTCAGGTCGGTGCGTGGGAAATCGCAGACCGCAAGCCGCGCATACGCTAGGCGGATCCGGGCAAGGTTGGCCCCCCGCGCATCGATGTACTGCAACCTGAGGGGGTTCCCCTGGTCGTCTCGCTCAGTGGCAAGGTCCTCAAGCGCGATCTTCAAGGCAGTACTGAAGAACCGTCCGTCCGGCGTACGGGCGGTAGACGCGGCGGCATCGATCGCCTGCCAGTACGCAAACTGGCGCTGCCGTGCCTCCGCTGCGCCGCGCTGCCTCCACCTTGGGATCTCACGCAAGAAGGCAATGATGGCCGCAATCAGGCCCAGCTTGCTCAGATAGTCAAGCACGCGGATAAACGCCGATTGCTCGAGCCATACGGCCAGATCACCAGCGAATAAAAACGCCAGGACGATGAGCATGATGGCCGCAAGCCAAACACCCCACTCGTCACGTAGGTTGTCCCAAAGTAGTGATGCAAGGGGGCGCTGCTTGCGTCGCATGGCAATTCGTCCTTGTCTGCCTTTGAGTACTACGAATAGCTATCCTGATACGCGGTGGCGCGCAACCTGATGCGTAGTCTACATGCCGCCAGATATCTGTCAAGGGTGAACCGTGCTGGCGTGCTGGCGTCACCATGCGCCGCGCTCCTGGCCGCATACCGCAGGATAGCGGGGGCACGCGCCAAGAACGAACGCGGCGCGGCCATCTGGCCGCGCCGCGTGGCGTGTATTGAGTCTACGCCGCCAGCCGGAGCTGGGCAGGGTTCGGCGCAGGCTGCGCGCCGTCATCGCGCAGCAGGGTCTCGTCAACCAGCCTCCAGGGCTGGCCGGCGATCTGGCGGTAGCGCATCAGGAAGAGGGCCAGGCGGGCCTCTCGGCTTCGGGCGAGCTTGGCGCGCGCGAGGCCGAAGGCCGGGTCGTACGTGGTCTGGAGATCAGCAACGACGCCGTCAGGGGCAATATCGACCGCGGTCAGCTGGAGTGCGGCCCCAACCGGGATAAACATGTGGTCAAGTTTCATCACGTACCCTCCCCATGTCCCTCGTGTAGCAACATGGTCAGCCCATCATGGTAGTGCATGGGGAGCTGTTTTGCCTGCACGGGAAGTGCGGGAGAGCCGCAGCATGAGGCCAAAGATCGGCTATAATGATGCCGGCTATGCCGCACTGCGGCAGGCCTGATCGTGTACAGCGGGCGCGGCGCGCCTGGATATATGAGGGACTATGGCTCGTAAGATCGGCATCGACCTGGGCACGGCGAATGTGCTTGTGTATGTGAAGGGTAGGGGCATTGTGCTCTCGGAACCCTCGGTAGTCGCGCTCTCGAAGCGCGATAGCCGGGTGAAGGCGGTGGGCGCCGAGGCCCTGGCCATGCTCGGGCGCGAGCCGGAGAGCATTGAGGTGGTGCGACCGATGCGCAACGGCGTGATCGCCGACTACGAGGTGACGGAGGCGATGCTGAAGTACTTCATCGCGCGGGCCACGGGGCGCTTTCGCCTCTCGAAGCCCGAGGTGATGATCTGCATCCCCGCCGGCGTCACCAGCGTGGAGATGCGCGCGGTGCGCGACGCCGCCCTGGAGGCGGGCGCGTCGCGGGCCTGGCTCATCCGCGAGCCGCTCGCCGCCGCGATCGGCGCGAATATCCCGGTGGCCCAGCCCTCGGGCAACCTGATCATCGACATCGGCGGGGGCACCACCGAGGTGGCGGTGATCTCGCTCAACGATATTGTGGTCAGCACCTCGGTGCGCGTGGGCGGCAATAAGTTCGACGAGGCGATCGCCGCCTACATCAAGCGCAAGTACAATGTGCTGATCGGCGAGCGCACCGCCGAGAGCATCAAGATTGAGATCGGCTCGGCGCTGCCCCTTGAGCGACCGCTGACCACCCAGGTGCGCGGGCGCGACCAGGTGGCCGGCCTGCCGCGCACGATCGAGGTGGACAGCAACGAGATCACCGAGGCCATCCAGGAGCCCCTGGAGGCGATCGTGAACGCCGTGCGCGCCGTGCTGGTGGAGACGCCGCCCGAGCTGTCGTCCGATATCATCGACAAGGGCATGGTGATGACCGGCGGCGGATCGATGCTGCGCCGGATCAACGAGCTGCTCACCGAGGTGACGGCGGTGCCCTGCTATGTGGCCGACCAGCCGGCCTCCTGTGTGGCGATCGGCACCGGCCTGGCTCTGGAGAATATCGACATCCTGCGCGATAGCCTCAGCGGGGATGAGCTGAATTAAGTAAGGGCGAAGCAACGCCGTCCGGGGAGGCGCTGCACGCCTCCCCGGACGGCGTTGCTTCGCCCCTACGGTGGACAATCATATGAAACAGAAACTCAACCCGCCGGCCACCGGCCTGGTGCTGGAGATCGGCAGCGGCGACAACCCGAACCCGCGCTCGAACGTGCTTGTCGACCGCTTCCTGGGCTCGGATAACCGCGAGCGCGGCGGCGATCTGGTGGTCGACCGGCCGTTCGTCGTCGCCGACGCGCACCAGCTGCCGTTTAAGGACGGGGCCTTCGCCTACGCGATCTGCTCGCACATCCTTGAGCATATGGATGACCCGGCGCAGTTCGCCGCCGAGCTGCGGCGCACCTGCGCGGCCGGCTACATCCAGAGTCCCTCGGAGATCGCCGAGCGGCTCTTTCACTGGTCGTTCCACCGCTGGTATGTGAACCTGGTGGGCGACACGCTGGTGCTGCACCCCAAGGAGCCGGCGGAGCCCTTCGGCGAGCTGTTCGACTACCTCTACGAGTATAACCCGGCCTACTACTTCTTCCAGCGCAGCATGCCCGACATGTTCTGGGTCGAGCGCGAGTGGCACGGCGAGGATCTTCAGGTGGAGGTGCGCGACTGCTCGCCGCTGCCGCTGAATGACCCGGCGGCCCTGCGCGCGCTGGCCGCGCCGCGGCGCTCGCCGCTCGCCCTGGTCGGCCTGTTCTTCGGCGCGCTGGCCGCGCGCACCCTGCGCAGCGACGCCCGCAAGCTGCTGCGGCGCCTCGTCGGTCGAAGCTACGTCTGATCGCACCCAAGAGCGGGCTATAGGGAGAGCGAAGCTCTCCCTATAGCCCGCTCTTATTCACCATCAAGGATCTCGGGGACGAGGTTGGTCGGCAGCTTCAGCTGGCCGAGGCTGTCGTGCTGCTGGAGCAGGTCGTGGCGGATCTGCGCCATCTGGATCAGGTGGCCGCGCTCGTGGTCGACCACCCAGTTGCCCTGGTGGGTGAGGGGGATGGTGCCGTAGATGACGTGGTAGCCGGTGCGGTGCCACGCCGCCGGGGTGAGTCCGCGCAGCAGGCTGAGCGACTGCTGGCGGCTGGCCTGGAAGGCGTCGACGATGTCGGCGATCTTCTGGCTATTGTAGCCGGAGGCGAGGGCCAGGGTCGGCGGGTGGGCGCTGGGCAGGCGCGGGCTGTCAGTCTCGAGGATGAGCCAGGCGCGCTCGCGGAAGACCACGTCCATATCGGTGAGGTGGCCGATCAGCTCCTTGAGCGAGTGGCCGTTGACGCGGTGGGTGAGCTGCTCGTTGCTGAGGCCCTCGATGATCGCGCGGAGGGTCGCGGGGGTCTGCTCGATCTTCTTGACGATGCTGTAGGGTCCGAGGTTGCCCATCGCCTCGGCGGCGCGGAAGGGCAGGAAGCCCTCGCGCACAGTGCCGCAGATGGTGCATACGTCAGGCACAGTGCCCTCGATCAGCTCGCCGCAGTTGCTACAGACGTGGAGGTCGCCGATCTCCTCGGCATTCAGGTCGCGGCTCTCGGCGAGCGCGCGGGACGCGCGGCTGAGCAGGTCGCGGGAGAGCGGGCTGGTGCCAGTGACGGGGCCAGTGGCCACGGCGAGCGGCTCAAGGCCGTCGAGGGCGCGGCTGACATTCTCGCCGGTGGAGCCGACCTCGCCGAGGGCGTGGAAGGACCGCTCGGCGCGCACGCGCTTCACACAGCTCGACGCCTCGAAGATGCGGGCGATATTGTAGCGGCGCTCGCGGCGGGCCTGGAGCGCCCAGACGTGGTAGGCGGTATAGCCCAGGCTCATGCTACAGAGCTGGAGCCGGTTCTCCTCCTCGCTGATCGTCATGGGTGGGCGCTCCCATCCTGGTGCTGGACGAGCTCGACCAGGACGCCCTGGGCACCGGCCTTGGGGTGGACGAAGGCCACGAGGGTGTTGTGGATGCCGGGCCGGGCCTCTTTATCGATCAGGGGCACGCCGCGGGCGCGCAGCTCGGCCATCGCGGCGACAATATCATCGACGCGGTAGGCGATGTGGTGGATGCCCGCACCCTTCTCGCGGAGGAAGCGGGCGAAGCTGGCCTCATCCGAGGTGGGCGCGATCAGCTCCAGCAGCGTGTCTCCCAGGCGTGCGACGGCGACATCCGCGTGGCGCTCCGGCAGGGCGATCCGCTCCCACTCCTCGATGCCGAACGCTGCGCGGTAGTGAGCGACGGCCGCATCGACATCTGCCACCACGAACCCGATATGGTCAACAAGCGTAAACATATGCTCCTGGCCTCCGGCGATCAACATAGTGCGCCTATTATACCGCGACTACGTGGACTACGTAAGGTTCCTGCAAGATAGCGCCTTTGACAGCGCCGCGCAACACGCTACAATGAGAGCCGTAGCAGCGCATACGCGGCATTATATGACAGCACGGCCCGACCAATCAGCGCAGACGCTGTCCGCCTTTGGCGCGGCGGCGCGCTTGCTCCAGGGCGACGATCCGCTGCACATTCGGCTGCACCGGCTCTTCGACCTGCTCCGCGACACACTTCACCACCGCGACGCCAGGCTCACCTGCTGGCTACAGTCGGCCCGACCGGGCAGCGCCCGCCAGCAGTACTACTCGGCCGACGCCTGGCCCTACCCGTGGGACGACGGGCTGGCCCGCACGGTGGCGCGCGAGGGCGTGATCACGCGGCGGGTGATCGTTCTCGGCGGCGGCGGCGCGGGCGGCGGCAAGCTCCCGGCCGTGCGGGCGGCCTACCTGGGCGCGCCGGTCATGTGG
>JBAXES010000298.1:0-5799 GCA_037140315.1 Chloroflexales bacterium | reverse complement strand
CTCGGGCAGGGCGGGCAGCAGCTTGCGCAGGCCCTGCATCGTCTGCACCGTCAGGCTGCGCATGCTCTGGTAGAGCGAGCGCTGGTAGAGCTGCGAGAACGGCTCGGGGGCGAAGGCCGGGCCGGTGCCGGCGGCCAGGGCGAGGTGCATCTCGGCGGTGCGCTGGCCCAGCAGGTCGGCCGAGTGCAGGTAGGCCCCGATCAGCTCGCTGGCCAGCGCGGGCGGCGGCGACTCGGCGGCGCTGAGGAGGGCGGTGATCGTGGCCGATGCGTCGGGCGCGACGAGGTCGACGCGGGTCTGAACCTCATCAAAGTAGCGCTGGAGCACATCCAGGGCGTAGATGCGGGCGTTACCCTCGTTCGGCACAAAGCCCTGCAGGATCGCCATGGTCAGCGGCTCGTCCGTGCCGCGCTGGTACTCGATCGCGCCGGCCACCGGCGGCATATGCGTGAATCCGCGCTCATCGGTGAGGTAACGGCCGATCTCCAGATCGGGGTTGAGGCCGCTCTCGATCTTGCGGAACAGCTTCATGATCAGCCTGCCGCCGAAGTTCACCGACGAGTTGCTCTGCTCGCCGCGCAGCACGCTGGGCTCAAGCCCGGCCGGGTCGGCGTCGCCGAGCAGGCCGCGCAGCGCGCGGGCCGGGGTGGCGCTCAGCTCGCCGCCGCGCGCCCCGCGGAGCCGACGTCGCCCGCAGATCAGGTCGAGGAGTGCGCTGCTGAACACCCGCTCACCCAGCGGGTCGAAGAGCACGCCGGGCTCGCGCCCCTGCCCCACGGCCAGCCGCACGATCACCGTGTGGCGAGCGTCGGCCAGGAGCTGGGCGGCCCGCTCGCCCTCGGCGTAGGCCATCGGCAGCAGGTACGTCTCACTGCTGCCCTCCACATAGTCTACGCTCACGAGGGCCAGGTAGGCCGGGCCGCCGGGCAGATCGTCCAGCAGGATCGTGTCGCTGAGGCTTGCGCCCTTGATCGTGCGCGTCTTCGCGCCGAACCAGCGCCGGGGCCGCATATAGGCTGGCAGGGCGCGCTCCAGCGGGCCCTGTCGGCCGTCGAAGAAGATCGCATCCCAGCGGTCGGCGTCGACCATGATCAGCGCCGGCTCGCTGCTGGCAGGCGTGTCCTGCAGCACGCCCTCCACGCGCTGCGGCGACAGGCGGAACCAGTAGAAGGAGTGCGGCCCCAGCGTGATGAAGTAGGGCAGGTCGCTGATCGGCGGGAACTCGACCTGGCCGAACAGCTCCACCAGCATCATGCCCTTGAACTCGGCCATATCTAGCTGGACGGCCTGGACAAAGCGCGAGAGATTGGCCACCACCAGGATGGTCTCGCCCTCGTGGCGGCGCAGGAAGCAGAGCACCTTGCGGTTATCGGGCTGGAGGAACTCCAGGCTGCCGCGGCCGAAGGCCTGGTAGCGCTTGCGCAGGGCGATCAGGCGCTTCATCCACCAGAGCAGCGAGTGCTGGTTGGCGCTCTGGTTCTCGACATTCAGCGTCTCGTAATGGTACTCGGGGTCGGTGATCGGCGGCAGGTAGAGCCGCTGCGGGTTGGCCTTCGAGAAGCCCGCGTTGCGGTCGCCCGTCCACTGCATCGGCGTGCGCACGCCGTTGCGGTCGCCGAGGTAGATGTTGTCGCCCATGCCGATCTCGTCGCCGTAGTAGAGCACCGGGGCGCCGGGCAGCGAGAAGAGCAGGCCGTTCAGCAGCTCGATCTTGCGGCGGTGGTTGCCGAGCAGCGGGGCCAGCCGGCGGCGGATGCCGAGGTTGATGCGCGCCTGCGGGTCCTTCGCGTAGACCCGGTACATATAGTCGCGCTCCTCCTCCGTGACCATCTCCAGGGTCAGCTCATCGTGGTTGCGCAGAAAGATCGCCCACTGGCAGCTCTCGGGGATCGAGGGCGTCTGGCGCATGATCTCAATGATCGGGAAGCGGTCCTCCTGGTAGACGGCCATATACAGGCGCGGCATCACCGAGAAGTGGAATGCCACGTGACACTCGTCGCCGTCGCCAAAGTAGGAGACCAGATCCTCGGGCCACTGGTTGGCCTCGGCCAGGAACATGCGCCCGGGGTACTTGGCGTCCATCTGGCGGCGCAGCTGCTTAAGGAAGTCGTGGGTGGCCGGCAGGTTCTCGCAGTTCGTGCCCTCGGCCTCGTAGAGGTAGGGGATGGCGTCGAGGCGCATCCCGTCCACGCCCATGTCCAGCCAGAACTCCATCGCCCTGAACACCGCCTTGTGAACGGCCGGGTTCTCGAAGTTCAGGTCGGGCTGATGGCTGTAGAAGCGGTGCCAGTAGTAGGCCCCGGCGACCGGGTCCCAGGTCCAGTTGCTGGTCTCGAAGTCCTTGAAGATGATCCGGGTGTCTTTGTACTTCTGGTTTGTCTCCGACCAGACGTAGAAGTCGCGGTGGCTGCTGCCGGGCTTGGCGTGGCGGGCGCGCTGGAACCAGGCGTGCTGGTCGGAGGTGTGGTTACAGACCAGCTCGGTGATCACGCGCAGCCCGCGGCGGTGGGCCTCGCGGATAAGCGTGCGCACATCCTGGATCGTGCCGTAGGCCGGGTTGACGTCGATATAGTCGGCGATGTCGTAGCCGTCATCGCGCAGGGGCGAGGGGTAGAAGGGCAGCACCCAGATCGCGGTGACTCCGAGATCCTGGAGGTAGTCGAGCTTGCTGATCAAGCCCTTGAAGTCGCCGATCCCGTCGCCGTTGCTGTCGCAGAAGGTGCGGACGTGAACCTCATAGATCACAGCGTCTTTGTACCAGAGCGGGTCGTCGGCGAAGAGATGAGGGTGCTTCTTGGTGGCCATCGTTCGCTTTCTGTTCAGAGCAAGGGAAGAGGGAGTAGGGAACAGGGAACAGGATGCAGATCCCGAACTGTTCCCTGTTCCCTACTCCCTCTTCCCTTGTCACGAGTAGAACTCGAAGCCACGCTCATCGCGCATGCGCCGGCGGATGCGGAAGACATGCACCGGCATGGCGTAGGGGTTCAGCTCGACATAGTTGAAGCCCTCGTTCCAGATATAGCGTATGTCGCGGATCTGGTCGTGAACCTGGACAGGCCCGATGAGGCCCCAGTCGCCCAGGGGCAGCTCAACCCAGCCAGCCTGCGTGTTCAGCGGGTCGAGGTTGATCACCACCAGCACGATATTGCTCAGGTCGGGGCTATGCTTGCTGTAGGCGATGATCTGCTCGTTCTCGATGTAGTTATTCTCAACGCGGTGGAAGCGGATGCTCTCATTGAACTGGAGGGCCTCGTTCTCACGGCGGGCGCGGTTGAGCTGGGCGATAAAGCTGCCGATGCTACGCGGGTCGTCGAGGTTCCATGTGCGCAGCTCATACTTCTCGTTGTTGCGGTACTCCTCGCGGCCCTGCACCGGCATATGCTCCAGCAATTCGTATGCCGGGCCGTACATGCCCCAGCTTGCGGCGAGGGTGGCGGCCAGGGCGGCGCGGGCGTAGAAGGTGCCGCGGTGGCCGGCGTAGAACTGCGGTGTGAGGATGTCGTGGGTGTTCGGCCAGAAGTTCGGCCGGAAGTAGTCCCGCACCTCGCTCTGGGTCAGCTCGATCAGGTACTGGGTCAGCTCCCACTTGCTGGTGCGCCAGGTGAAGTAGGTGTAGCTCTGGGTGAAGCCGAGCTTGGCCAGGTTATACATCACCTTGGGCCGGGTGAACGCCTCAGAGAGGAAGATCACATCGGGGTGATCGGCCTTGATCGCGGCGATGCACCACTCCCAGAAGCGGAAGCTCTTGGTGTGCGGGTTATCGACGCGGAAGACCTTCACGCCCTGCTCGATCCAGTGGTCGAAGTAGTGCTTCAGCTCGTGCCAGAGGCCCTGCCAGTCCCGCGTCTCAAAGTCGAAGGGGTAGATATCCTGATACTTTTTGGGCGGATTCTCGGCATACTGAATGGTGCCGTCGGGGCGGGCGCGGAACCACTCGGGGTGATCGCGGACATAGGGGTGGTCGGGCGAGCACTGGAAGGCGTTGTCGAGGGCGACCTCGATGCCGTACTGCTCGCGGGCCACGCGCACCAGCTCGCGGAAGTCGTCAACCGTGCCCAGCTCGGAGTGGATATCGAGGTGTCCGCCCTCAGCCGAGCCGATCGCGTAGGGGCTGCCGGGCTCGCCGGGCTGCGCCGTGGGCGTGTTATCCTTGCCCTTGCGGAAGGTGCTGCCGATCGGGTGGATGGGCGTCAGGTAGAGCACATCGAAGCCCAGCTCGGCCACATAAGGCAGGCGGTTGATCACATCGCGGAAGGTGCCGTGGCGACCGGGCTCGGGCGATGCCGAGCGCGGGAAGATCTCGTACCAGCTGGAGAAGCGGGCCAGGGCCGGGTCCACCACTACGGTCAGCTCGCGCTCGTAGGTCGTCGCGAAGTGGCGCGGGGCGTGGGCGGCCATCAGCTCGGCCAGGGCGGGGACGAAGGCGGCGGTGTGGTCTCCGGCGCGCAGGGCGGCCTCATAGGAGCGCAGGCGGACGGCCGCGTCGTCGGGGGCGTGGGCGACCGCGTCGGCGACCATGTCGGCGCCGATCAGCAGGTCGACGCGCACATCCTGGCCGGCGTCAATGCGCCGCTGCAGCTGGTGGTCCCAGGTCTTAAAGTGATCGACCCAGGCGACCGCCGTATATGTGTAGCGACCGACCATATCGACGGTGAACGCGCCGCGCCAGCGGTCGTTGACCAGCGGCTCCATCGGCGACTCAGACCACGCAGGGGTGCCCTCGCGGCGGTAGCGCACCACGCAGCTGAGGATGTCGTGGCCGTCGGCGAAGGCATCGACCTCAACCACCACAGGCTCGCCGGGGGTGCGCTTGATCGGGTAGCGCCCGGCGTCAACCTCGGGCTGGAGCCGCTCAAGGATCACACGCCGACGCCCCTCGCCGAGGCTGGTCAGTCCATTCAGGCTCTGGGTGATCGCCGCCACCAGCTTCACAGTGGGTTCTGTTGCCTGCGCTGGCATCTCCATCTCCTTCGTATCGCTGGCGGCCGCAGCCCCAGAAAAAAGACGTGTAGAAACGATCAGCGGGTGCGGCCAGCAAAAAAACCGCCGACGGCTACACACCGCAAATACTCTTGTGAAAGAATAAGATCTGCACAGTGATTGTACTGAAGGCTATAACATGTGTCAAACATGGGAAGAGGGAGGGTGTGGGAGAGCCTCGCTCTCCCACAAAAGAGCTGGTTCTGCTGCGGCCCAGCTACGCCGCGCCGCAGCAGAACCAGCGCAGCATGTGCCTGCTGGGCACAAAAACCCTCTTTTTCATCAGGCCCGCGCCGCCACAATTTGGTGCGCGGCGGCCCACCTGCCGAGGTCCTGGCGGCTGATCGCCGCCGCCATCAGGTCGGGGAAGAGGTCGGGCGTGCAGGCGAAGGCCGGCGCGCCGAGGGCCGCCAGGGCGGCGGCGTTCTGCTGGTGGTGCGCGGGCGCGCCGTCGTCGCTCAGGGCCAGCAGGGCGATCAGCTGCACGCCCGCGGCGGCCAGGGCCGCCGCCCGCCGCAGCATCTCGTCGTTGTTGCCGCCCTCGTACAGGTCGCTGATCAGCACCAGGATCGTCTCCTGGGGCCGGCGCACCAGCCCCTGGCAGTAGCTCAGGGCGCGGTTGATGTCGGTGCCGCCGCCCAGCTGCACCCCGAACAGCAGGTCCACCGGGTCGTGCATCGCGTCGGTCAGGTCGACCACGGCGGTGTCGAAGACCACCATGCGCGTCTGGACGGCGGGCAGCGCGGCCAGCACCGCCCCGAAGACCCCGGCGTAGACGACGGACGAGGCCATCGATCCGCTCTGGTCGACGCAGAGGAT
>JBAXES010000297.1:0-5803 GCA_037140315.1 Chloroflexales bacterium | reverse complement strand
CCTGACCAAGCCGGTGAGCCTGAATGGGCTGCTGGAGGTGATCGGGCGGCTGCTGGCGCCGTGAGCCACTCGCCCAAGGCGGCCATCGCCCGCGCGCCTGGCCGGGTCGGCACGGTGTGCGCGGGACGAGAAGCTAGGCACGTGGTGACTTGTCCGGGTCTGGGCGGGGCAGGTAGACGGTGAAGGTGCTGCCCTCCCCCTCCACGCTCGCCACCCGGATGCGCCCCGTGTGCTGCTCGACAATCTGCCGCGCGCTCGCCAGCCCCAGGCCGGTGCCGCGGATCCGCCCCACCACATTGGCCCCGCGGTGGAACTGCTCGAAGATCCGGGGCAGGTCTGCGGCGGGGATGCCCAACCCCGTATCGCGGACGCTCACCACGCCCCATGTCCCAGCGTCGTCAGTCTCAGGGGTGACCTCCACGCTGATCGTCCCGCCTGCCGGGCTGTAGGCGATCGCGTTGCTGAGCAGGTTCCCGAACACCCGCGCCAGGCGTCGCCGGTCCCCAAGGAAGACCAGGGCGGCGTCCGGCGTCGCAAGCTGGAGCTGGTGCCGGAGGCTCGTCGCCTGAGTCATGCGCACAACATCCTGCACCAGATCCACAAGATCGAGCGGCTGGAGATTGAGCATGAGCGCCTGCCCGGCGTGGAGCTGCGCGATGTCGAGCAGCTCTTCGAGCTGCCCGTCCATCTGGTTGACCATGGTGCGGATCATGGCCAGCCTGGTGATCATCGGCTGGCCTACCTCACCGAGGTTCTGCACCTGCTTCATCATCAGCTGGGCCTGGCCGAGGATGATCGTCAGCGGGTTGCGCAGGTCGTGTGAGACGAGCGACAGCAGCTCGTCGCGCGTATGTACGGCCACCTCAGTCGCAAGGTGGGCGCGCCGCTCGGACTCGTAGAGCCACGCGCGATCAATCGCCTGCGCGCACTGGTGGGCCACCATCTGCAAGTAGACCCGATCATCTGCGGAGAAGGTTCGCGGCTCGCTAAAGCTGAAGCCCAGTGCCCCGATCATCCGCTGCTGGGTTCTGAGCGGGAGCGTGGCGCCCGCGCAGACCTCCGGCGCGATCTCGTGGACGATCGGGTAGCGGGCGGCGATCTCGGCGGCGCTCTCCGCCCACATAGGCTCCCCGCTGCGGATCACGTCTGCCAGCGGGCTCGGGACGTCCATCGGCACCTGGTGCATGCGCTCGCTCCCCACCGGGGAGTAGCCCATCGTCCCCAGCAGCTCGAGTATCTGGCCATCCTCCGAGAGCACAACCACGGTGCCGCCCTGTGCGCCGAACGCCCGATGGATGTTTTCAAAAATGGCGGTCGCGACCTGTTCGGGGGTGATCGCCCCGGCGAGCGCCGTGATGAACGCCAGCAGCTGGGCCTGCTCTAGCTCGCTGCGCTTGCGTTGGGTGATATCGGTCGAGATGCCAATCGCTCCGATCGGGTTGCCCTGTGGGTCGTAGATGAGCGAGCAGCTCATCAGGACATAGCGCCGGACACCATCGCGGCAATCGAGCGGGAACTCGCCAGTCCAGGAGCAGCCGTTATTCAGGGACACCAGGGCCGCTGCCGCCCGTTCCTGATCCGGCCCGCCGACCATCAGCTCACGCACATTGCGGCCCTGCACCTCGGCGCTGTCCCATCCGTACAGCACCCTGGCCCCGTGGTTCCAGTAGCGAACCCCCCCCTCGAGGTCAGTCGCAATGATCGCCTGATCCACCGCATCGAGCATCCGTGTCTGGATCTCGATCTGCGCCTCGTGCTGTTTCCGCTCGGTGATGTCTTCGGCAATCCCGGCGGCCCGCACGATCCTGCCCTCCCCGTCCGAGATCGGGAAGCCGCGGTCGCGCACCCAGCGCACGCTGCCATCGGGGTGTACGACCCGAAACTCCACCTCGTACGTCCCGGTGTAGATGCGCTCGAAGAAGGCGTTTCTGACCCGCTCCCGGTCGTCGGGGTGGATGGCGTCGATCCACTCCATAAAGTTGGCGTAGATCGCGGCGATGCTGCGCCCCATGATCTTCTCATAGGCCGAGCTAATGTAGATCAGCTTGTGCTGGGCCGGGTCGGAGATCCAGAAGATATCGCTCACCGTCGAGGCGAATTGCTGGAAGCGCTGCTCGCTCTCGCGCAGGGCGATCTCGGTCTGCTTCTGAGCTGTGATGTCGCTGAACATGATCGCCAGCCCGTCGCCCAGGTGGATGACCATGTTGCGATACCAGGCGTTGATACCGTCGGCGGCGTAGTGCTGCTCGAATTCCTGCGGCTCACCGCGCGTGGCGACCTGGCGATAGCGCTCCAGCAGGCCGTTCGTCGCGACCGCCGGGAAGATCTCCGTCATCTTTCGCCCAAGCAACATCGCGAGGGGCCGCCCGACCAGACGCTCGGCGATAGGGTTCATATACTCACACGTGAAGTCGATGATGGCGCCGGTGGCATCGCGGAGGCTGCGCACAACGGTGATGCCATCGAGCGAGAGCTCCTGGATCGCCCGAAAGCGCTCCTCGCTGGCCCGCAACGCGGCCTCGGCCCGGCGCTGATCGGTGATATCGCGGATGACCGAGAGGAAGCCGGCCCGCTGGCCCAGCGCATTGGTCAGGACGCTGAGCGACACCGCGATGGTGAGCGTGGCCCCCAGCCGATGCATATGACGTAGCTCGCCGCGCCAGAACCCCGTCTCGATCAGCGCCTTGCGCGAGGCCTGCTCGTCGTCCGGATCGATCCACTGATAGCGGATCACCTCGGCGAGCAGTCGGTTGCGGGCCTCGTCGGCGCTAACGCTGTAGAGCCGCTCGGCGCCCGGCCCCCAGTAGGTGATGCGCTCAGCGAGATCCACCGCGAAGACTGCGTCGTTCGGGTTGGCCAGGATGGCCGCATGGAAGGCCAGCTGATCCGCCGCCTGGTGCAGCACGGTCTGGGTGGTGGTGAGCGCCGTGAAGGGCGTCCGCTGATCGAGCGCGCGCACTGCGCATTCGACCGCGATCACAGTTCCGGCGCGCGTACAGACCGGGTAGTAGCTGGCGAGCCAGCGACAAGGGCGACCGCTCGGCAGATCCCCGCGCAGGTCGACATCGAGGATGGGGGCACCCGTTGTTAGGACGTGGCGCATCAGCGGGGCGATCAAGGGGGCGAGGGCGGGCAGCACGGCAGCGAGCGGCTTGCCCAAATGATCGGCTACAGGTATGTCGTGAATGGCGGCGAGCGTCGCATCCACGGACAGGAAGCGCAGCTCATGGTCGAGGGCAGCACGCCCCACCGGGGCGGCACGCGCAGGGTCGCGCATGGTCTGCAAATCGAAGGGGCGGCCTTCCAACAGGGTCACCTCCGGGGGTGTCGCAGCACATCCTTACTACGTGGTAAGGAGGACGATAGCGAATAGAGACTGATGGGGCGTGGGTCTGATACCGTGGCGCGACTGGCCGACCCATGCGCCGTGGTATTCGTGCGCCGACGGTGAAGGGCACATGCGATAGGACGCCCAGTGACGGGGTCAGCCTGCTGCACAGGGGTGGAGAAAAAAATACGGTGCGCAGGCTCGCGAGCAACGCAGTGCGCCATTGCAGCACGTCCTCACGAGGGTCGGAGGGGGGCAACATGACACCGGCCCATCGGTTGGGATCCCGGAGCAGCGCACACCACCCACATACTGCAGTGTAGCAGCAATGAGCGACGCGTCTAGCGGGGCGAGCCTGACACTGGTGCGTAGGGAAAATCCTGACAGTGTCAGGGCGATGCGCGACGAGCTGCGACGTGGCCCGGCAGCCCCACCGCCTGCGCTTCGACGGGGCGGTCATGGCCCTGCCAAGGCAGTATTTTTCACCGCAGACAAGGTTCGCACATGCTTTACAGTTCAGGCCAACCTGTAGCATTCTGATGCGCTCGACCTGAAACCTGAAACCTGGCATCTGAAGCCTTGTCTCGCGACAGATCTGCCGACACGCCTGGCAGATGGCTGCGGCTACCTACCGGAGGATGATCGGCAGCATCACCCGGTAGGCTCCGACCATCAAGGTGCTCCTCCCGGCACCGCTGTTGACGATCCCGGCTGATAGCGCGGTCGAGATCGTATTGCTCCAACGGGCCGGGGTATCCAGGGTGCCGACCACGGTGAAGGTGACGGCGCCGCCCATGGGCAGTGTTCGTAGGCGCTCGTTCAGGTTGCCTGTGCCGCTGGCTGCGCCGCAGGCCGCGCCGCCCGTCGCAGTGCATGTCCAGCTCCAGATGCTATCGGCGGCGACTGATGGGAAGGTGTCGATCAGGCTCAGGTCGGTCGCGCTGTCCGGGCCGCGGTTGCTCACCGTGACGATGAGCGTCAGATGGCTTGCGGGCACGGTCAGGGCGGCCTGATCTCGGGTCTGCGAGGATGCGGGCGGGATCGAGAGCCGATAGGCCTGGGTGATCTCGATGTCAACCATCGCCTCGGCACGGGTGACGCTGACGGTGGTGGTCGCGGTGGTCGTGCCGTCCTGGGCGGTGACGACCACCGGGATAATGTTCGCCCCCACCGCCAGCCGCAGCGCCCCCGAGGGACTCCCCGATGCCACCAGGGTGCCGCTCACGCTGACTGTGGCGTGCAGATCGCTCACGCTCGGGGTCACCGTGAGGCTGCTCACCCCGTGGGCGACCGTCGCGGTGTAGGCCAGCGTGCCCGCCGCAAACGCCGGGCTGAGCGCCCCGTCGCTGAGGGCCAGCCCGCCCAGGCGGGCCTCGGACGAGGGCGCACGGGTGACGCTGACGATGGTGGTCGCGGTGGTCGTGCCGTCCTGGGCGGTGACGACCACCGGGATAATGTTCGCCCCCACCGCCAGCCGCAGCGCCCCCGAGGGACTCCCCGATGCCACCAGGGTGCCGCTCACGCTGACTGTGGCGTGCAGATCGCTCACGCTCGGGGTCACCGTGAGGCTGCTCACCCCGTGGGCGACCGTCGCGGTGTAGGCCAGCGTGCCCGCCGCAAACGCCGGGCTGAGCGCCCCATCGCTGAGGGCCAGCCCGCCCAGGCGGGCCTCGGATGAGGGCGCATCGTACCGGAGTACGCGGTTGTTTGCCTTATCGGCGACCCAGAGGGTGCCGTCGCTACCTATCGCCACACCAGCGGGCGAGAAGAGCGTGTTCGCGGCCACACTGCCGCCGCGATTGGCAGCGACACTCGTGAAGTCAGCCTGGCCGAGGACGCCGTCGGCGGCCGCGCCGTCGCTCAGGCCCGCCGCATTGGCGAAGCGCAGCACGCGGCTGTTGTTCACATCGGTGGCCCAGAGGGTGCCGTCGCTGCCCACCGCCACGCCAGCGGGGAGCACCGAGGTTGCGCTTGCCGGTCGGTAGCCGCTACTCGTGAAGTCAGCCTGGCCGAGGACGCCGTCGGCGGCCGCGCCGTTGCTCAGGCCCGCCGCATTGGCGAAGCGCAGCACGCGCCTATTATCCCTATCGGCGACCCAGAGGGTGCCGTCGCTGCCCACCGCCACAGCATAGAGGTTGAAGAGCGTGTTCGCGGCCACACCGCCGCCGCGATTGCTAAAGCGGCTCGTGAAGTTAGCCTGGCCGAGGACGCCGTCGGCGGCCGCGCCGTCGCTCAGGCCCGCCGCATTGGCGAAGCGCAGCACGCGGTTGTTTGACATGTCGGCAACCCAGAGGGTGCCGTCGCTGCCCAGGCCGATCCCGATCGGGGAGCTCATCGTGTTCGCGGCCACACTGCCGCCGCGATTGACAGCGCCACTCGTGAAGTCAGCCTGACCGAGGACGCCGTCGGCAGCCGCGCCATTGCTCAGGCCCGCCGCATTGGCGAAGCGCAGCACGCGGTTGTTTGACATGTCGG
>JBAXES010000296.1:0-5814 GCA_037140315.1 Chloroflexales bacterium | reverse complement strand
CGGCGCGCACGCACTACCGCGTAGCGGAGGAACTGGGTGCCTACACCCTGCTGGAGTTGCGCCTGGAGACCGGGCGCACCCACCAGATCCGCGTCCACCTGCTGCACATCCAGCGCCCGGTACTCGGCGATCCGCTTTACGGGGCGCGCAAGGGGCGGGCGAGCTTTGGCCTGGGACGGCAGTTCCTGCACGCGCAGCAGCTCGGCTTTCACCTGCCCAGCGGGGAATGGCGCGAGTTCTGCTCGCCCCTGCCCGAGGATCTGCAGGCCGCGCTGGACAAGCTACGAGCGGTGGCCTGAGTAGGGGCGGCTCGCGAGCCGCCGACCCAAACCCCAGCGAGGTGGCAACGTCGCCTCTGGCGGGGGTTTAGGGGTGGCTTCGCCACCTCCGAACGATCTTTTTTTGGGTGTTTTTTGGCGGTGAAGCCGCCAGAAACCGCCCAAAAGCGAGGTCTCGGACATTGCAACCGCCCGGGATTCCCAACCCTCCGCCGGAAGGCGCTGGAGCGTCCTGTGATACAATGCGCGGTGTTGTCGGGCACATCACTAGAGGCGTTATATCGGATCACGCTGCGGTGAGATGCCTCGCCCACACTAAGAAAGTAGGATGCCGCTATGCGGAAGAAGATCAGCATTATAGGCGCTGGGTTTGTCGGGTCGACCACCGCCCACTGGCTTGCGGCCAAGGAGTTGGGCGATATCGTGCTGCTGGATGTGGTGGACGGGATCCCGCAGGGCAAGGGGCTGGATCTCTTCGAGGCCGCGCCGATCGAGGGCTTCGATGTGCGGGTGACCGGCACGAACGACTACGCCGATACCGCCGGCTCGGATGTGATTGTGGTGACCTCGGGCGCACCGCGCAAACCGGGTATGAGCCGCGAGGATCTGATCAAGGTCAACGCGAACATCACTCGCGACTGCATCTCGAAGGCGGCCCCGCTCTCGCCCAACGCCGTGATCATCATGGTGAACAACCCGCTTGACGCGATGACCTACGTGGCCGCGCAGGCCGCTGGCTTCCCCAAAGAGCGGGTGCTCGGCCAGGCCGGCGTGCTCGACAGCGCGCGCTACCGCGCCTTCATCGCCATGGAGACGGGCGTCTCAGTCGAGGACATCCAGGCCATGCTGATGGGCGGCCACGGCGACGAGATGGTGCCCCTGCCGCGCTTCTCGACGATCTCCGGCATCCCGGTGAGCGAGTTCATCGCCGCCGACCGGCTTGAGGCGATCGTGGACCGGGCCCGCAAGGGCGGCGGCGAGATCGTGAACTTGCTGAAGACCGGCAGCGCCTACTACGCCCCGGCCGCGGCCACCGCCCAGATGGTTGAGGCGGTGATCAAGGACAAGAAGCGCGTGATCCCGGTGGCCGCCTACCTGAACGGCGAGTACGGCCTGAGCGATATGTACTTCGGTGTGCCGGTGGTGCTCGGCGCCGGCGGGGTCGAGAAGATCATCGAGCTGCCGCTGAACGATGATGAGAAGGCCCTGGTGCAGAGGTCGGCCGATGCTGTGCGCGCGACCCTTGAGACGCTGAAAACCCTCTGAAACATTGCGAGTTGCGGGTTGCGAATTGCGAGTTGAAAAAATGGTGCGCACTGTATAAGATGGTGAGAGGTGCGGAGATCGTCTCCTCGTACCTGCCTATAGTGCGATATCGTCGCAACTCGCAACTCGCAACTCGCAATGTTTCGGACGAGGTGGCTGTGAAGGCTAGTACAACGACGATCCCCCCAAAGAATCAATCTGGCACAAGATCTGAACGCTGGAAGTTGCTCGGCGGCGAGCGGTTCTACTCCCTCGCCCGCTGGTTGACGATTCTGCTGCTGTTTGCGATCATAACGTTTATCACCACGAAGCCGATCTGGCCGATCAGCATCGAGAGCGACCCGCTGGTGGTGATGCTGTGGGCCTACACGGCGTTCAGCATCCTGGCGAGCCTAGCGATGCTCCTGCCCGGATTCGCGCAGCTGATCAGCCTGGCCTACCTGATCGACATCGGGTTCATCTCGCTGATGGCCTTCTTCAGCAGCGATCAGTACGCGATCTTCTTCCCCCTGTATCTGCTGCCGCTGATCAACGCGGCCATCCGCCAGCCCTCGGCGGTCGGCCTGCTCTCGGGGATCATGGCGGCGGTCTGCTACATGACAGCCTTCCTCGGCTCGCGCTACTACTTTGACCCGCGCCCAGTGGTGATCCTAGAGTACGTGGGCCTCGGCCTGCGCGGCCTGATTCTCAGCATGGTCCCCTGGATGACCAACGGCCTGGCCGAGCGCTGGAGCGAGAACAACCGCCAGAGCGTGGCGGTCGCCGAGCGGCAGTCGGAGCAGGCGCTGATCGATGCGCGGGCATACCGCGACCAGATGCGCTCGCTCTATGAGGTGGCCTACTCGCTCTCGATGACCATGGACTACCGGCACGTGCTAGAGGCCGCCCTGCGCGAAAGCCGCCGGCTGGTGCCCTACACCTGCGGGTTCGTGCTGCTCTCCTCCGGCCTGGAAGACGAGCTGTACGTGGCGGCGAGCCAGTCGCTCAGCATCTCCGACCAGACACGGAAGCTGATGCTGACCCACAGCGACCTGGCCGATATCCTGCGGGCCACCGAGGCGCGCACCGTCGATATCGGCCAGCAGCGCGACCTGCAGGCGTTCGAATCGCTGCGCAGCTGCCGGAGCGCCTGTATTATCCCGCTGCGAGCGGCCCTGCGCACCTACGGCCTGATGGTGGTGGCCACTGACCGGGAATCCTCGTTCACCGGCGAGCAGATCGATATGCTCGCGGCCCTGGCGAGCTACGCGATCATCGCCCTGCATAACGCCCAGCTGATCTTTGACCTCAAGGAGGAGCGCACCAAGCTGCTCTCGAAGGAGGAGGAGGTGCGCCACCAGCTGGCCCGCGACCTGCACGACGGCCCGGCCCAGTCGATCGCGGCGATCACGATGAACGTCGAGTTTATTAAGAAGCTGCTCGACCGTGACCCAAAGCGGGTGATCGATGAGCTGGATAAGCTCAGCGCCCTGGCGAAGCGCACCACCTATGAGGTGCGCACCATGCTGTTTGAGCTGCGCCCGCTGGTGCTGGAGACCCAGGGCCTCAAGGTGACGCTTGAGCAGTACCTTGAGCGCTTCAAGAGCAACAGCGTCGGCACGCAGATCGTGCTTGAGACCGATCAGATGGGCGATATCCACCTGGACACGAAGACGGAGGGCACGCTCTTCAATATTATTCAGGAGGCGGTGAACAACGCCCTCAAGCACGCGAAGGCCAAGCATATCTGGGTGCGCATGCGCAGCGAGGGCAAGCTGCTGCACGCCATCGTGCAGGATGATGGCGTCGGATTCGATAAGGCCGCCGTGCTGAGCACCTACGAGAAGCGTGGCTCCTTCGGCCTGCTGAACATCGACGAGCGCGCCCGACTCGTCGGCGGCCAGACCGATATGGAGTCGGCCATTGGCAAGGGCACGAAGGTGACGATTGTGGTGCCGATCGAGTAGGGGCGTGGCAGCAGACGGTTCGCTCTGCGAACCGTCTGCTGCCACGCCCCTACGAGGACTCCATGGATAACCCCTACCTCTCGACCCAACGCGTCCGCGCCGCCCTGCGCTCGCTCGACCTGCGGCCCACCCGCGGCATGGGCCAGAACTTCCTGATCGACCCGCTGGCCCTAGACACCATTGTGAGCGCCGCCGAGCTGAGCGCCGCCGACCTGGCGGTTGAGGTCGGCCCTGGCCTCGGCGTGCTCACCTGGGAGCTGCTACGATGCGCCGGCCAGGTGGTGTCGGTGGAGCTTGACAAGCGCCTGTCTGCCCGCCTGCACGCGGAGTTCGCCGAGTCGACCCTGCAGATCATCCAGTCCGATGTGCTGCGCATATCGCCCGCCGAGATCCTGGCCCAGGCTGGCGCGCCGCCCTCGCGGCCCTATAAGCTGGTGGCAAACCTGCCCTACGCGATCACGGCGCCGGTGCTGCGCCACTTCCTGGAGGGCGTCCCGCCGCCAGAGCTGAGCGTGGTGCTGGTACAGTGGGAGGTTGCCGAGCGGATCTGCGCCACCCAGGGCGATCTGAGCGTCCTGGCGCACTCGGTGCAGCTCTACGCCGTGCCGGAGATCGTGGCCCGCGTGTCGGCCAGCAGCTTCTACCCCGCCCCGGCCGTCGACTCGGCGGTGCTGCGCATCCGCCGACGGCCCGCCCTGGCCGTGGATGTCGACAGCGTGACCGGCCTGTTCCGCGTGATCAAGGCCGGGTTCCTCCAGTCGCGCAAGCAGCTCGGCAACGCCCTGCCCGGCGGGCTGGCCGCGCTGGGCACCGCGCTCCCCCGCGATGTGGCACTGGCCGCCCTGGCCGCCGCCGACGTGAACCCCATGCGCCGCGCCGAAACGCTGACCCTCGCCGAGTGGGCCGCGATCTATCGCGCCCTGCCCTAACACTATGACCCGTGCTACAATAAAATGCTACCGCTAAATTCTGAAGCACCCATGGAGCAATACAATGGCGCAGATTGACGAGTCGAATAAGTTTGCCGCGCTGGGCAAGCATCAGTACGCCAACCTGTTCACCTACCGTAAGAGTGGCGAGGCGGTGAAGACCCCGGTCTGGTTCGCGCTAAGCGCCGGCAAGGTCTATGTGATGACCTCCAGGGGTTCGGGGAAGGTGAAGCGCATCCGCAACAACGGGCGCGTGCTGATCGGCCCATCTGATATGGGTGGGAACCCACGCGGCGAGACGATTGATGGTGTGGCACGCGTCCTCGACGACCCTAAGCAAGAGGCGCTGGTGAAGGATCTCCTCGATCGGAAGTACGGCCTGATTAAGGCGGTCTTCGACTTCTTCGCGACCCTGAGCGGCGCGGAGCGAGACTGGATCGAGATCACGCCAGCGTAGGGTGGGGCGTCCCCCAGGAAACTGGCTCTGCGGCGGCGCGGCTATGCCGCGCCGCCGCAGAGCCAGTGCAGCGTGCTGGGCGCACCTATTTTATTAGCGGGGGCCTGTGGCCCCAGTCCCCCGCTGAGCGGGAGTCAGTCGGCGCAGACGACGGCCTCGGCGGCGAGTCGCGAGCCGGGGGCCAAGTCAAAGTTGAAATGCTCGGCGGGGCGGGTGCGCCAGCCGTGCGGGTGGTAGATGCCAGTCTTCGGGTCGATCTGGTAGGCGCTATCGAAGGCACCACCGGCAATGACTGCCAGGGCGTCGGCCAGCAGATCGACCTCGTATGATGTGTTATAAATGCCGAGGGATGCGCGCACCAGGCCGGCTGCGCCCGGGCTACAACCGACGTGCTGGGTGTCGAGCAGGCTGCGCAGGTAGGGCTGGGCGCAGAAGCTGCCGCTGCGCACGGCGATGCCGTACTCGCAGCTAAGGATGGCCGCGACGAGGTGCGGGTTGTGTCCGCTGAGGCTGAAGGGCAGCACACCAAGCCGCGTGTGGGCCTGCTGGGGGCGGTCATCGCCGTAGAGGCGCAGGCCAGGCACGGCGCGCAGCCGCTCGATAGCGTGGGCGGTAAGCCCCGCCTCGTGGGCGGCGATGGCGTCCATGCCAATGGCATCGATCGCGGCCAGGGCGGCGGCCATAGCAACCGCGCCGACCACGTTCGGCGTGCCGGCCTCGTCGCGGGCCGGGCCGTCAGACCAATCGACGATCTGCGGCGTGACCCGGCGCACGCTGCCGCCGCCGACCAGCAGCGGCGCGCCCAGAGCGAAGGTATCGGCCCGGCCGATCAGGGCGCCGCTGCCATAGGGCGCATAGAGCTTGTGCCCCGAGATGGCCAGGTAGTCGAGGTGGGCCGGGTCGTCGAGGTCGCCCATATCGATCCCGCGATGCGGGGC
>JBAXES010000295.1:0-5827 GCA_037140315.1 Chloroflexales bacterium | reverse complement strand
GCCGCTGTCCTCGTAGCGGTAGAGCGTGGCGAACTCGGCGAAGCGCATGGGCAGGTCGCGGTAGCTGATCACGCCCATCTGGTTGAAGAGCGTCATGTGGCTGGGGCAGTTCATCGGCTTGAGCCGGAAGACCATGTCCTCGCTCTCGACCATCGGCGGGAACATGCTGTCGCGGTAGTTCTCGTAGTGGCCGGACTTGTGGTAGAGCTGCTCCTTGACCACATTGCCCGTCCAGACGTGGCTGTAGCCGTAGCGCGTCTGCACCTCGCGCACGTAGGACTCCATCTCGTGGCGCAGGATCTCGCCCTTGGGCGTGAAGAGCGGCAGGCCGGGGCCGACATCCTCGGCGAAGAAGAACAGGCCCAGCTCCTTGCCGAGCTTGCGGTGGTCGCGGCGCTTGGCCTCCTCGATCTGGAAGAGGTACTGCTCAAGCTCGGCCTTGCTGCTCCAGGCCGTGCCGTAGATGCGCTGGAGCTGCTTCTGCTTCTCGTCGCCGCGCCAGTAGGCCCCGGCGATGCTCATCAGCTTGAAGCCGTCGGCGGGGATCTGGCCGGTGTGCTCCAGGTGCGGGCCGCGGCAGAGGTCCTCGAAGGTGTCGTGCGTATACGTCGAGATCACCGTGTCGCCGTGGTGCGTCTCGCCGTTCTCGTCGAGCCCCTTGGCCAGGCCGTCGATCAGCTCCAGCTTATAGGGCTGGCCGGCGAAGATCGCGCGGGCGTCGGCGGCGCTCACCTCGCGGTAGACGAAGGGGAACGTGCCGACGATGATCCTCTTGATCCGCACCTCGATGTCGCTCAGGTCCTCGGGCGTGAGCGCGCGGGGCAGGTCGAAGTCGTAGTAGAATCCGTTCTCCACCGGCGGGCCGATCGCCACCTTGCCGGCGGGGAAGATCTCCAGCACGGCCTCGGCCATGACGTGGGCCAGCGAGTGGCGCAGGCGGTAGTAGGGGTCGCTATCGGGTGAGACGGGCATAAGGAACCTCCATATCTTGGTCTATCTCGTCACAATCACGATCTGGCCGTCCTCGATCTGGATATCCTCGACGTACTTGCCCTGGCGGCCTAGCTCGGCGTTGATCCGCTCGGCGAGGGGCGCGAGCAGGTCGGCGCTAGAGATCGCGAGGCCGAGGGCCCCGTCGATCTGCGGGTCGAGCAGGGCGACCCGGCCGCCGACGGCGGCGAGGCCGCTGCGGGCCACCCCGCTGACCCCGAGGGCGCTCAGGTCGGCGACGACCTGGCCCTTCAGCAGCTGCACGCTGATCCGGTCGATCGGCGCGTAGTCGCCCTGGTGGTCGTGCAGAAAGGCGTTCGCCCGGGCCTGCTCGACGACGATCTCGCCGGGGGGCAGGGCGGCGACCACGCCGGGCAGGGCCGCGGCGGTCGGGCCGAGGCGGTCGCTGATCTGCGCGCCGATCAGGCCGCTCAGGGCGGGGCGGGCGAGCACCCCGTAGAGGGCGACGATCACCAGCAGGGTCACGCCCAGGCTGGCGATCTGGCCGAAGCAGCCGCGCCTGCGGAGAGGCCGGCGGCGCGACGGCCGGGGGACGAGGCGCTGGGACATAGCGAACCCTCCTGAACAGCAAAAGGCCCTCCGCCCATATGGGACGAAGGGTCGCTCCGTGGTTCCACCCACTATTCTAATGGTGAATGCTGAATGCTGAATGGCGGAAGCTCATTCATCATTCAACATTCAGCATTCACCATTCCTTATGTGCGCTATAACGGGCGCGGCCCGTGGCTCCGTACTGGCGCTCGCGCGTTCAGGGGCCCGCTCGGAGGTGGTTTTCGCCTGGCCCCATGCCGGCCGCGCTTCCAGTCGCTGGCGCGTCCTCCCTGGGGGCGGTTGCCGGGCTACTCGTCCTCGTCATCGCTGTGCATCAGTTGTGATGTGCTAGGCCGATCATAGCACGGGCGGCGTGGCGGCGCAAGTCGGACGTAAGAAGGATGAAGGATGAAGGATGAGGGATGAAATAGCTACACTCATCCTTCATCCTTCATCGCTTGAGTCGCGGGTCGAGCGCGTCGCGCAGGCCATCGCCCAGCAGATTAAAGCCGAGCACCGTCACCATGATCGCCAGGCCGGGGATGAAGACCAGGTGCGGCGCGGTGAAGACCTGGTTGCGCTCGGCGCTGAGCATCGACCCCCACTCGGGGGTGGGCGGCTGGGCGCCAAGGCCGAGGAAGGAGAGCGCCGCCACATCGAGGATCGCCGTGCCGATGCCGAGGGTGGCCTGCACGATCAGCGGCGATATCGCGTTGGGGAGGATATGGCCGAAGAGGATGCTCGCCGGGGTCGCGCCGATCGTGCGCGCGGCCAGCACATAGTCCTCCTCGCGGGCGCTGAGCACGCTGGCGCGGATCACCCGCGCGTAGGCCGGGATGGAGACGATCGCGATGCCGAGCATGGCGTTGAACAGGCTCGGCCCGAGCACGCTGACGATGGCGATCGCCAGCAGCAGGAAGGGGAAGGCCAGCACCACATCGAGCAGGCGCATGATCAGGTTGTCGAGCCAGCCGCTGATGTAGCCGGCAAAGGCACCGAGGAGCGTGCCGATCGAGAGCGAGATGGCGACGGTCACAAAGCCGATCAGCAGCGAGAGCCGCGCCCCGTAGACGACCCGGCTGAAGAGGTCGCGGAAGTTGCCGTCTACGCCGAAGATATGCTGGGGCTGATCGGCGGGGCAGCCGAGGAGCTGGATGCAGGGCCCGCTGCGCTTCTTGATGCCCTCCTCCTTGTTGAGCAGCACATCGATCGGGTCGGCGGGGGCGATCAGGGGGGCGAGGAGCGCGGTGGAGGCCAGCAGGCCGATCATCACCATGCCGATGATCGCCGAGCGCTGGCGGAGGAACTGGCGCCAGGCGCGCCGCCAGGGGCCCTCGGCGCTCGATTTGCTTACAGCAGTCGTCATACGGTGTGCCATAGGAGGGGTTCGGGGAGGGCCTGTCCCTCCCCGAAAAACCCCTTGCTTTTCTTTCGGCGGGGCCTCGCCCCTCCGAGCCTCCCCGCCGGGGATAGCT
This sequence comes from Chloroflexales bacterium, assembly GCA_037140315.1. Classification (GTDB taxonomy): domain Bacteria; phylum Chloroflexota; class Chloroflexia; order Chloroflexales; family Chloroflexaceae; genus Oscillochloris. The sequence continues at coordinate 2,810 of JBAXES010000295.1, read as the reverse complement.
AGTAGCGGATGCGCGGGTCGAGCAGACCGTACGAGAGATCGACGAGCAGGTTCACGATCACATAGCCGAGCGCGATCGCCAGGGTGAAGCCCTGGATGATCGGGTAATCGCGGGTGGTGATCGCATCGAAGAGGATGCGGCCAACCCCCGCCAGGTTGAAGATCGTCTCGGTGAGGACGGCCCCGCCGAAGATCGTGCCGAGCTGCAGGCCGACGATCGTGACCACGGGCATCAGGGCGTTGCGGAAGGCGTGGCGCATGATCACGACCAGATCGGCGAGGCCCTTGGCCCGCGCGGTGCGCACGTAGTCGCGCCCCAGCACCTCAAGCATGGCCGAGCGGGTCATGCGGGCGATGATCGCCATCGGGATGGTGCCCAGGGCCAGGGCGGGCAGGATCAGGTGGCGCAGCGCGTCGCCGAGGATCTCCCACTGGCCGGTGATCAGGCTGTTGAAGATATAGAGGTTGCCGAAGAACTGCAGCAGCTGGCCGGTGCCGGACTTCAGATCACCGCCCCAGCCCCAGATCTGGTAGAAGGGCACGCTGGTGACGCCCGAGGAGAGCCGGCCCGAGGGCGGCAGCTGCAGGGGCGTGCCCTTGAGCACCAGCGCGAAGATGTAGGCCAGCATCAGGCCCAGCCAGAAGACCGGCATCGAGACGCCGACATTCGAGCCGACCATGGTCGCCACATCGACGACCGAGTTCCGCCGCAGGGCGGCGATAATGCCCATGGGAATGCCGACGACGACCGCGACGAGCAGCGCAGAGATGCCCAGCTCGACGGTGATCGGCAGGCGCTCGGCGACCAGCTGGGTGACGGGCCGGGCGAGCCGGATCGAGGTGCCGAGGTCGCCCCGCAAGATGTCGCCGAAGTAGACCCCGAACTGCACGATGATCGGCTTGTCGAGGCCCTTGGCGGCCATAAAGCTGGCGCAGACCTGGGGCGTGGCCTTCTCGCCAAGCTGGGCGGTGCAGGGGTCGCCGGGGATGAGCCGGACAAGGACGAAGGTGACGACAAGCACGCCGAAGAGGACGGGCAGGGCCACTATAATGCGGTTGATGACATAGCGGATCATAAGGGAATGTCGAATGTTAAATGTTGAATGCTGAATGTTGAGTGGGCGCTCGGCGCATTCAACATTCAACATTCAGCATTCAACACTAGATTACTTGGCCGGGGGCGTGTTCAGATAGCCGCCCCAGAGGGCCGAGAAGTAGGTGAAGTTGCCGGTGCGGCCCTTGTGCAGCGGGTTAGCCACGTCCCACTGGAGCGCCCAGGATGCGACCACATCGTTGGCGCTGAGGGCCGAGCCGTCGTGAAACTTGACGCCCGCGCGAAGCTTGCAGGTCCACTCGGTCAGGTCTGCGTTGGGGTCGCAGCTCTCGGCGAGGCCGGGCTTGATGGCGGTGCCGCCCTGCTCGTAGGAGAGCAGACCCTCGGTGACCTGCTCACAGATGCGCAGGGACTCGCCATCCTCCTCATCCGCGCAGTAGAGGCCGGCGGGCTCGCCGTTCTGCAGCCAGGTGAAGGTGGTGCGGTCGCCGGGCTTCATCGCGGCGAAGTACTCGTCGCCGAGGGGGCTGGCCTGGGCCCCGACCACGTCGGCCTTGTAGGCCGCGCCCGAGCCACCGTGGGCGATCGGGACCATCGGGACGTGCTGCTTGATCAGGTCGTTGGCCTGCTTGTAGAAGGGCGCGCGCTCGGCGTCGGTGGCCTTCGAGGCCCCGTCGGTCAGGGCCTTGACCAGATCCTCGTAGTGGGCGCCGAACTGCTTGGATGCGCCAGCCCCGAAGTGGTAGCCGACGAAGTTGACCATGTCGGGGAAGTCGGCGCCCCAGCCCAGCATGTGCAGGCCCTTCAGCTCGCCGGCGGCGGCCTTGTCCAGGTAGGTGCCGGACTCCATCACGTTGATCTTGACGTTGATGCCAATCTCTTTGAGCTGGGCCTGGAGATCCTCGGCGACGCGGCCGGGCTCGGGCAGGTAGCCGCGCACGACATCGCGGTACTCAAGGGTGGTGTCGAAGCCGTTGGGGAAGCCGGCCTCGGCGAGCAGCTTCTTGGCGGCGGCGATGTCGTACTTGTACCAGTCTGCGCCCGCGCATGCGTTGGTGATCGCGCAGGGCGTGAAGTAGTTGGCGACCTCAGACCCGGCCGGGTAGAAGTTCTTGACGACCCGCGCGCGGTCGATGCCCATGGCGATCGCCTGGCGCACCTTCTCATTGTCGAAGGGCGGGTCGGTGTTGTTCATGCCCAGGTAGAACACATTGAGCGCCGGGCGCTTGAGCAGCTGGAGGGTCTTGTCGGCGGCGATCTGGTCGAAGGCGTCGGGGGCGGGGTTGTCGATGCCGTCCACATTGCCCGACTGGAGCTCAAGCAGGCGCTGGGCGGCCTCGGCGCTCCACTTGATCACAACCGTCTCGGCGATCGCCTTGGTGCCCCAGTAGCCGTCGAAGCGCTTAAGGGTGATGTTGTCGCCGGGGGTCCAGCTCTCAACCATGTAGGGGCCGGTGCCGATCGGCTTCTTCAGCAGGTCGCCGGTGCCGCCGGTGGACTTCAGGTAGGCGGCGGGCAGGATGTCGAACGAGTTGAAGGCGGCCTTGGCCCGGAAGGCCGGGTCGGGCGAGCAGAGCGAGAACTTGACGGTCAGCGGGTCGACCGCCGTGATCGCCTTGATCTCGCCGGTGTAGCCGTTGCCGCACTCTTTGGCGGTGACGGCCAGCAGGTCGCCCTCGGTGTAGACAGCCTGGGTGTTGACCGGCACAGCGGTGGGGGCGGCCGTGGCGGCGGCCGTGGCGGCGGCCGTGGCGGCG
>JBAXES010000294.1:0-5831 GCA_037140315.1 Chloroflexales bacterium | reverse complement strand
GGCAGGAGCCGGGCCGTGATCTCGGGGTTGATCAGGGCCCCGCCGGCGGCCACCGTGCGCACCGCGTCGGCCAGTGCGCGGTGGTCAACGTCCTTCAGCAGGTAGCCACGCGCGCCTGCGGCGATGCCGCGGAACACATACTCATCGTCGCGGAAGGTGGTGAGGAAGATCACCGCCGCGCGCGCCCCCGACTCGCTCAGCCGCCGCGTCGCATCCACGCCGTCCATCACCGGCATCATCAGGTCCATGAGCACCACATCGGGGTCGAGGCTGCGCACGAGGCCCAGGGCCTCGGCTCCGTCGCCGGCCTGGCCGACCACCTCGATATCGGGCTTGCGGGCCAGAAGTGACTGGATGCCTGTGCGGATGAGGGCCTGGTCATCCACGATCAGGACGCGGATCTTCACCGCCATCACAGCCCGTCCTCAGTGGGGAGCACCAGCATCAGGCGGAAGCCGCCCTCGGGCAGGGGGCCGGTATCGATCCCGCCGCAGAGCGCCTCGGCCCGCTCGCGCAGCCCGACGAGGCCGTAGCTTCCCTGCGCGGCGCTGGCCCGGGCCGCCTGGGCGGCGGGCGCGTCGGCGGGCTGGTCATCGTTGATCACCGTCACGGTGATATGGCTGGCGCTGCGGCTAATCTGCACCGTGATCGTGCTCGGGCGGGCGTGCTTACACGCGTTGGCCAGGCCCTCTTGCACCGCCCGGTAGATCGTGCAGGCCACCGCCGGGGTCAGGTCGTCGAGGCAGTCGCTCACCCACAGATTGACGGCGGTGGACACGCTGTGTCGGCACTGGCCTACCAGGTCGCTGAGGGCCGCGCCAAGGGCGCTGCCCTCCAGGGGCAGCTCGGCGTCGGCCACGGCCAGCACGCTGCGCCAGGCCGCGCGGAGGTGCTCGCGGCTGATCTGGAGCTGGTCGAGGGCCTCTTCGGAGCTCTCGGCCACCAGCTCCTCGGCCAGCTGGAGCTGGAGGTTGATCAGCACCAGCCGTGAGCCCAGGTCGTCGTGGAATTCGCGGGCCAGGCGCGTGCGCTCGGTGGCCACGGCCAGTATGCGCACCTCCGACGTCTGCTGCTCGATCTCGCTATCGAGGAGCGCCACCCGCAGCTCGGCCTGCCGGCGGCGGTCGAGCTGGCGGCGGGCCAGGAGCAGCGGGCCGAGCACCGTTGTCGCCGACACGGCGCAGATCAGCAGGCTCTCGGCGTCCATCGCCTGGGGGCGCACGCGGGCCAGCAGCAGGCCGATCGCCGTCGGCACCCCGGCCAGAAAGATCGCGATCTGGCCCAGGGGCAGGCGCAGGGCGATCTGCCAGAGCACCAGCAGCAGCCCCAGCAGGATGGGTAGGGCCTGGGTGGTGAGCGCCAGGGCCACGACGGCCAGAGTCTGGCCGGCCAGGCCGATCTGCAGCAGCAGCGGGTTTTGCGTCCGCAGGGTGTAGGTGTAGGCCAGCAGCAGCAGGGCGTAGAGTGCAAACAGGGGCAGGATCACATCAGGGGTGGGCGGGTACTGGAGCAGCGTCACCAGCAGCGACAGCGAGACGAAGACGATCGGCAGCACCCAGCTCAGGATCCGGTAGGGCTGTGATGAGATCACCAGCTCATCGAAGGGGATGGCCAGCGTCGTCGCAATCATCGGGCCGCGCGGCGCGCCCGGGTCGCTATCGTCGCGGCGCAGCAGGGTGATCGCGCCGCGCAGCCGCTCGACCGCCGCCCCTGCCGACGCCCGGGTCTGGGCCACCGTGGCCTGGAGCCGCGAGAGGTTATTTTGGGCCTGGCCGATAGCCGCGACAATGCTCTGCTCGGTGCGGGCCAGGGCCGCCTGCACCTCGCCGGTGAGCATCTGGGCCAGTCGATGGCGCTCCTCCAGCGCCGTGCGCTGCTGCATCTCGCGCAGCGCCGTCGAGAGGCTGTCATAGCGCTGCTGCATCTGCTGGAGCATCTGCTGGGCCTGCTCGCCGCGCCGGTGCTGGCGCATGTAGATGATCGCCGCGATGATCGCGCAGGTGGCCGGGAAGGCCAGGGCCAGGTTGCTCTGGATCCAGGCCAGCACGCTCGCTGTGGCGATGATCACGCCCCCGCTCCACAGCACCCAGACCCCCACCGCAAACGGGATCCATAGCCATGGCCGGAACAGCGTCAGGGCCTGGAGGACAATTGCAAGGTAGACATAATCTAACAGCGGCGCAGGGAAGAGCCCCTGGGCCACCGCAGTGAGCACACACTGGAGCAGCAGATAGAGGATCTGCACCCACAGCGGCAGGCGGCGGGCTGGCACCGCCACCGTCATAATCAGCTGTATGCCCATGATCGCGGCCATCGTCCAGTAGCGCTGCGGCGACCCCGCCAGGCTGAGCGACCCACGCAGGCCGACCCCGCTCAGTGGCGTCATCAGCAGCGCAAGCGCCATAACCCCCTGGAGCGCGAACGGGTAGGGGATGTGGCGCTCAATAAAGCCGCGAAGCTGTTGGGATACGCGAATCATGGCTACAGTGTAGCACATTCGCTTTCTGTTGGGTTCGGGCGGCGAGGCCGCCCCAGGGGGCTCGTGCGACGTCCCTGGGGTGGCGCCCCAAACCTGCTTTTTGTTAGGTTTTGGCGGCAAAGCCGCCAAAACCTAACAAAAAAAAAGAACGTGGGGGCGGCGAAGCCGCCCCCACACCCGCGTCGTGCGCGCCTAGTACAGGAACATCGGCTTGCCGAGCAGGTGGGTCATGTGCGGGCGATACTCCTGCACATCGTAGAGTTCGCGCACAGCCACGCGCTTAACGCTCTGGGTGGGCATATCGGCCGACACGGTGGTGTAGACGCCGTTCTGCAGGGCCACCATCAGGCCGCTGTGGCCGCGCTCGAGCTCCTGGATGGCCAGGTTGCCATAGGAGGTGGCGACCATGCGGTCGAGCGAGTCGGGGGCGCCCGCGCGCATCAGGTAGGCCAGCTGCTGGTTCACCACATCCACGCCGCTGATCTGCTTGATCGCATCGCCGACGATCGAGCCGATGCCGCCGAGCTTCTTGTGGCCGTAGGCGTCCTCCTGGCCATACTCCGTCACCTGCCCACCGATCATGCTGGCGCCCTCGGACACCACCACCACGGCGTAATTGCTGGGGTTGCTCTTGCGATCCTCTAGCAGCATGCCGGTCAGCCGCTCGACATCGAACGGCACCTCGCTGATCAGCGCCCGGTCGGCGTCGGACAGGTACGCCGCGATCAGGGCCGTCTCGCCGCTGTTGCGCCCGAACAGCTCGACCACCGCGATGCGCTCGTGGCTGCCGGCGGGGGTGCGCAGGGCGTTGATGAACTCGACGCTGCGGGTGATCGCGGTGCTGAATCCGATGCAGTAGTCGGTGCCGAAGACATCGTTGTCCATCGTCTTGGGGATAGAGATGACGCGGACGCCCTCCTTGAAGAGGCGCACGGCGAAGGAGAGGGTGTCGTCGCCGCCGATCGGGATGAGCGCGTCGAGCTTGAGCTTCTCGATGGCGCGCAGCACGTGGTCAGTGCAGTCAACCGTCTTATTGTCGCCGAATGGGTAGTTCGCCGCCAGAAAGTCGGGCAGGCCTTCCTTGCGCACCTTCTGCGGGTTGGTGCGCGAGGTGTGCAGGTGGGTGCCGCCGTACCGGTCCAGCGTGCGGACATCGAGCTTGGTCAGGGGCTCGACCCACTCGCGCTGCTCCTCCTCGGCGATGTCGATCTGATAGTTTAGCAGGCCCGCCCAGCCCCGCCGGATGCCCAGCACATCCCACCCATTCATAGCGGCGCGGTTGACCACCGCCTTGATGCATGGGTTGAGCCCGGGGACATCGCCACCGCCCGTCAGAATGCCGATCCTCATGATACGTTCCTCCTCGTCGAGTCGATCCCATTGTTTGGTGACGTGTGCTCGTGAGACTCGCACACGTCATCAAGCCATAATGATACTACACTCTACGCGGGCGGGTGGTTAAGCGCGCGGGCCACATCGCGCAGGTCCATCCACCACTGCTCGCGGGGGCGGCTGTGATCGGCGTCCATCATACGCGGCAGATCCTCGATATTGAGGATCTGCACCTTGCCGCTCTTATAGCCGATGAAGGCCCCGTTGGCCTCGCCGCGACCGCCGTGCTTGGTCAGGAAGTCGATGCAGCGCACGGTCAGGCGGGTGGCCTGGATGCGGTCGAAGGGCGAGGGGTCGCCGCCCTGCTGGAGGTGGCCGAGGATCGCCTGGCGCACTTCGAACAGCTCGCCGCCCTCCTCCTCGAAGAGCGCACACATAAAGCTGGTGGTATAGATCGGGTTCGAGCGCTCGTTGCGGATCATCACGCTCAGGCGCTTGCCGTGCTTGAACGCCTCGCACATCTCCTCGATGTCGCGCTGCATATCGCGCAGAGTGATGCCCTCCTCGGGCAGATAGACCCGCTCGGCCCCGCTGGAGATACCGCTCATCAGGGCCAGGTACCCGCACTCGCGGCCCATCACCTCGACCACAAAGCAGCGGCGGGAGGCGACGGCGCTCTGCTTGATCCGGTCGATCGCCTGGACGATATTGTTGAGCGCGGTGTCGGCGCCGATGCTCAGCTCGGAGCCGGGCAGGTTATTATCGATGGTCGCCGGCAGGCAGATCGTCGGGATGTTGAAGGCCGGGAAGGTGTGCCGCTCGGCGTAGAGCTTGTGGCAGGCCTGGTAGCCTGACCAGCCGCCGATCATCAGGATACCGTCGATGCCGTGGCGCTCGATGTTACGGGCGATCTGGTAGAGCTCGGCGCCCTGGGGGATCTTGCGGTTGATGCCCAGCTCGGCGCCGCCGAGGGTGGCCCAGCCGCTGACGCTCATCCAGTCCATCTCATGAATATCGCCGTCGATCAGGCCCTGGAATCCGCCGCGCACGCCGAGCATCATGTGGCCGTGGTCGAGGGCGAGGCGGACCGCCACGCGCACGGCCGTGTTCATGCCCGGCGCCGGGCCGCCGGAGTGGATCACCGCCAGGCGCAGGGGTCGGTCGGCGTGGTGGCCCTTGGGCGGCTGCGACTTCACCAGGGTGCCGAAGGTGCGCAGCGCCTCGCTGAAGCTGCCGCCCCGCAGCTCCATCGCCCGCTCATACACCTGGGCGGTGATCGCCTCGGCCACGGCGCGGGTCTCGGCCACGCAGGCCATCAGCGGCACGTTGGTGACGCGGTTCTCGCGCATGCCGATCAGCTGCGGCTCGCGCTCGGGGGTGGCGCCGAGCAGCTCGATCACGGCGGTGTGGCCGAGCAGCGTGCTCATCCAGCGGTCGAAGGCGCTGGGCGCGCCGCCGCGCTGCACGTGGCCGAGGATGGTCACGCGGGTGTCCTCGCCGAGGCGCTCCTCAAGCAGGCGCTTGATCTGGTCGGCGGTGATCGGGTTGCCCTTGCGGTCGCGGGAGCCCTCGGCAACCACCACGATGCTGTCGCGCCGCCCGCTCCTGCGCCCGGCCTTGAGCACCTCGCAGACGTGGCTCTCCCAGTCGTCCACCTCGGGGGGCTGCTCGGGGAGGAAAACCCAGTCGGCGCCGCCGGAGATCGCGCCCATCAGGGCCAGGTAGCCGCAGTTGCGCCCCATCACCTCGATCACAAAGGTGCGCTGGTGGCTGGCGGCCGTGGAGCTGATCGCGTCGAGGGCCTCGGTGATCCGGTGCAGGGCCGTGTCGGCCCCGATGGTCATATCGGTGCCGCAGAAGTCGTTGTCGATCGAGCCGACCATGCCGACGATCCCTAGGAAGGGGTGCTCTGCGGCGGTGGCGGCGCTGATCCGGCCCTCGGCCACCAGCTCGGCCAGTAGGATGGGCCACTCCTGGCGGAACATATTCGCCCCGGTGAGGCTGCCGTCGCCGCCGATCA
>JBAXES010000293.1:0-5831 GCA_037140315.1 Chloroflexales bacterium | reverse complement strand
GGCCGCGCTGTACTCGGCGCCGAGCCGGCCGCGCACGATCGCGTTGCCGTACTCGGGGTGCAGCTCTAGCCGGCCGCGCTCGAAGTACTGCACCGTCAGCGGCCCGAGGGCGAAGGGTTCCCCGATCGGCGCGCCGAGGCTGAGCGGGCCGCTGCTGGCCCGCCAGTAGCCCAGGAACCCGTAGTCGTCGCTCAGGCGGTGGCCGGTCGAGGCGAAGAAGATCGCCGACTCATCGGCGCGCGTGCCCTGCGGCAGCGCCCAGACGCCGGCCAGGGTCCCGAAGATCAGACTTGCCAGGCAGATCCGCAGGAGCCGACGCGATAGCCAACGTGGCATGGCACACCCTGTCTTTCTTCACAGCCGGTAGCGCGAGTCTGCCAGTTATGGTAGCATGGCCGCCAGCATAGCACAATTAAGGAGAGCTCCCGATGACCACCCAGGATCTACGCGGCGACCTCGAGGCCCTGCGCACCCGCTTCGAGTCTATCCGGGGGCATCTTTGACCTGGCGAGCAAGCAGGGGCAGATCGCAGCCCTGGAGGAGCGCGCGGCCGAGCCCGACCTCTGGGGCGACCCGCGCGCAGCCCAGGTGGTGATGCAGCAGCTCACCCGGCTCAAGGAGGATGTGGGGCAGTGGATGCGTCTGGACGCCAGGCTGAGCGGCCTGGCCGAGCTGATCGCAATGGCCGAGGCCGAGGGCGACGAGTCGCTCTACGGCGAGCTGGCGAGCGAGCTGCGCGGCGCGCAGCAGGAGCTTGAGCGCCGCGAGCTGGCCCTGCTGCTGAGCGGTCGCTACGACGACCGCGACGCGTTCGTCACCATCCAGGCCGGCATGGGCGGCACCGACGCCCAGGACTGGGCCGAGATGATGCTGCGCATGTACACGCGCTGGGCCGAGGCCCGCGGCTACGCCGTGAACCTGGTGGACCAGAGCGAGGGCGACGAGGCCGGGATCAAGAGCGCCACCTTCGAGCTGCGCGGCCCCTACGCCTACGGCAACGTCCGCGCCGAGTCCGGGGTACACCGCCTGATCCGGCTCTCGCCCTTCAACGCCGCCCACACCCGGCAGACCTCCTTCGCCCGCATCGAGGTGGTGCCCGAGGTGGACGACGCGCCCGAGGTGGTGATCAAGCCCGATGACCTGCGCATCGATGTCTTCCGCAGCGGCGGCAAGGGCGGCCAGGGCGTGAACACCACCGACTCGGCCGTGCGCCTGACCCACCTGCCCACCGGGCTGGTCGTGACTTGCCAGAACGAGCGCTCGCAGATCCAGAACCGCGAGACGGCCATGCGCGTGCTGCGCGGGCGGCTGCTGGAGCGCGAGCTGCAGCGCCAGGCCGAGGAGCACGCGCGCCTGCGCGGCGAGTATCGCGAAAATGCCTTCGGCAGCCAGATGCGCACCTACTACCTGCACCCCTCGACCCTGGTGAAGGACCACCGCACCGACCACGAGACGAGCAATGTCCAGGCGGTGCTCGACGGGCAGATCGACCCCTTCATCGAGGCCTACCTGCGCTGGAGCGTAAGTCAGTAATCATATGGCGAGCGATGGCCGGCTGCGCCGCCCATCGCCCGCCATATAGAGGGTTTTCATGCGACACCTATGGCGCGTCGGTGCCCTGGCACTGCTCATCCTCGCCGCGCTGCTGACCGCGCCGGCCCAGGCCCGCCAGAGCGCCGCGATCACGGTGGCCTCAAGCGAGGCCCAGCCGGACTTCCCGAGCCAGATCACCTTCGCGCTGAGCGCCGCGAGCAGTGCCGCCGATATCCGCCAGGTGCAGCTGCTCTACGGGGCCACCCGCAGCGACGCCCTCACCGTCGTCGACCTGGCGGTGACGCCCGGCCCGCAGGTGACGCTGAGCCACCAACTGGACACCCAGGTGAGCTACTACCCGCCCGGCACCGAGATCACCTACCGCTGGGTGATCAGCGACGCGGCCGGGAACACGCTGGAGAGCCCGCCGCAGCGCGTGGTCTACCACGATCAGCGCTTCAGCTGGGGCGAGCGCACCGTGCGCAACGTGACCATCTACTGGTACAAGGGCGGCGACGCGTTCGGCGATGATCTGGCGGCTGCGGTGGAGCGGGCGCTTACCCATCTCCAGTCCGAGCTGGGCACCGATCTGACCGAGCCGGTGCGGATCTACATCTACGCGACCAACAGCGACATGCGCTCGGCCCTGCGGGCGAACTCCGAGGAGTGGATCGGCGGCGAGGCCAACCCGGTCCTCGGCGTGATCGTGGCCGCGATCACCGCCGGCGACGACGCCGAGGTGCGGCGGATCATCCCGCACGAGCTGTCCCACCAGGTGCTGCACCAGGCGATCACGAACCCCTACGGCGGCGCGCCGCCCTGGTTCGACGAGGGGCTCGCCGTGCATAACCAGGAGGTGCGCGACAGCAACTTCGACCAGCTGATCGCGCAGGCCGCCGCGCAGAACCGACTGATCCCCCTGGAGGCCCTGGCCTCCAGCTTCCCCGCCGACCCCGACCAGGCCCTGCTCTCCTACGCCCAGAGCCGCGATATGGTCGAGCATATCATCGACACCTACGGCGAGGCGAAGCTCCAGGCGCTGGTGGCGGCCTTCGCCACCGCGACGCCGGTGGACGAGACGGTGCAGCAAGTGCTCGGGCGCAGCATCAGCGACCTCGACGCCGAGTGGCGCAAGGGCCAGCCCGCGCCCGAGGGCCCGGCGCCCGATCTGGCCGGGCCGCAGGTGGCCCCCGCCGAGCGCTTCAGCGATCCGCCGGTGCTGCCAAGCGGGGCCGCGCCGCCCGCTAGCGCGGCGAGCCCGACCCTCCCCCAGCCCTTCGAGGATCGCCCCCCGGCGCTGATCGGGTGGCTGGGGAGCCTGCCGGCATGGGCCACGCTGAGCGCCGCCGCCGTCTGCTGCATCACCGGCGTGATCATCCTCGGCGCGGCGCTGCTCGTCGGGCTGCGCCTGATCGGCGTCGATAAGCAAGGGTAGGAGGATATGGAGACAAAGTTCACGCCCTGGCGGATGACCTACATTAAGCGCGGGGACGGGCCAGACGAGGGCGGCTGCGTCTTCTGCGCGATGGCTGCGGCCCCGCGCGACCACGACTCGGCGAACCTGGTGCTCTACCGGGGCGAGGGGTGCCTGGTGGTGATGAACCTCTACCCCTACAACACGGCGCACCTGATGGTCGTGCCCTACGCCCACAGCGCCGACCTGCCCGGGATCGCCGAGGCCACCGCGGGCGAGCTGTTCACGCTCACCCGACGCTGTGTGAGCATCCTGGGCGCCGCGTACCAGCCCCACGGATTCAACCTGGGCATGAACCTTGGGAGTGTCGCCGGCGCCGGCATCGCTGAGCACCTGCATATGCACATCGTGCCGCGCTGGAGCGGCGACACGAACTTTATGCCGATCGTGGGCGGGACGAAGCTCATCCCTGAGGATCTTGACACGACCTACCGGCATCTGCGACCGGGCTTCGCCGAGCTACCACAGTGAGGGTGTGGGAGCGCTGCGCTCTTCCACAAAAAAGACTGGTTCTGCTGCGGCGCGGCTACGCCGCGCCGCAGCAGAACCAGTGCGGCTGTGCCTGCTGGGCACATACAATGTAGCTCTTGGGTAAAGGCGCGCGGACTAGGCCAGCGTAACGTTGATCATGTCGATCAGCCGCTCGACCTCGAAGGGCTTCTGCAAGATCACCGCGCCCTCGGCCTCAAGATCGGCGAACCAGGGCTTGCGATTGAGCGCGGTCATAATAATGATCGGTATCCCATTGTCCTGGAGCCGGTCTTTGAGGTGCTGAAACGTCTCGACGCCATCCATATTCGGCATCATGATATCGCTGATGATCAGACTGGGGGTGAGCGTCTCAAGGATGTGCAGGCCCTCTTGGCCGTCGCGGGCCATGATAACCTCGTACCCGGCGCTGCGCAGCGCATACTCAAGCACCGTCTGCAGCGCCAGGTCGTCGTCCATAATGAAGATGGTGCCCTTGGATTGCGACATATTCAACCCTTCTGCACGGGCCGAGCTCAGCCTGAGTATGAGCTGCGCTGCCACCGCCTGTGGTCCTGGCCCCGTTTAACGACCGCTATTATACCAGAGGATGTTGAGGCTGTTGTGCGCTGGCCGTGAGGTCGCCGGGGGGCGCGCGGGCTTCTATGCTATAATCGCGCCGATGCAACGCGCGCGCGCACAAGTCGCCCTGGTCTTCCTGGCCGCCCTGCTGCCGCGGGCGATTGGCCTGCGCGACTTCCTCACCACCGATGAGGCCTACCACTGGGTCAGCCGCACGGAGCGATTCGTGGCCGCCGTCGGCGCGGGCCGCTGGGCCGAGACGATCCTCACCGGACACCCCGGCGTCACGCTGATGTGGCTGGGCGGCATGGGGCTCCAGCTTGAGCGGGCGGCCGTCGCCCTGGGGCTGACCGCACCGCCCGACCAGCTCGGCCACCTGGCCTGGCTGCGCCTCGGCCCGGTTATCGCCCACGCCCTGCTGATCGCGGCCGGATACCTGCTGCTGCGGCGCCTGCTGCGCCCCCACGTCGCCCTGGTCGCCGCCCTGCTCTGGGCAACCTCGCCCTTCCTGGTAGCCCAAGGCCGGCTGCTGCACCTCGACGCCCTGTTGGCCGACCTCTGCACGCTCACGGTGCTGGCCGCGATGGTGGCATGCCGGGCGGCCAGGCCCCTGCCATGGATTGTCCTCTCCGGCGCGCTCTGCGGCCTCGCCCTGCTCACCAAGGGTCCGGCCCTGATCGTGCTGCCGTTTGTCGGGCTGGCGATGGTGGGGATGAAGCTCGTTGGGGGGGGGCAGCCCCGCCCCAGGCCGCTGCTATGGGCGGTGCCGCGCTACCTGCTCTGGCTCGCGGTGGCCCTGGCGGTGGTATTCGCCCTCTGGCCGGCGCTGTGGGCGGCCCCGGGGCGGGCGCTCGGCGAGTACGTCGGCGAGATCGCGGGCAACGGCGGGCGGGCCAACGGCGACGGGCAGTTCTTCCTCGGGCGCAGCGACGCCGACCCCGGCGCGCTCTACTACCCGCTGGCCGGGCTGTTCCGGCTCACGCCGCTGGAGACCCTGGGCCTGGCGCTGCTGCCGCTGGCCCTGTGGCGTCAGGCGGGCGAGGATCGGGCGTCCGCCCTGACCCTGTGCGCCTTCGCCCTCTTCTGGGTGCTGGTGATGACCGTCGGCCCCAAGAAGTTCGACCGCTACATCCTCCCGGCATGGCCGGCCCTGATGGCGCTGGCGGCGTGTGGGCTGACTGCGCCCTTGGCGCAACTTAGGGAACAGGGAACAGGGGACAGGCAACAGTGGTTGCGCAGCTTCTATTCCCTGTTGCCTGTTGCCTGTTGCCTGATCTTCCAGGGGCTCACCCTGGCCTGGTATCACCCGTACGAGCTAAGCTACTACAACCCGCTGCTCGGCGGCGGCGGCGCGGCCCAGCAGATCTTCCTGATCGGGTGGGGCGAGGGGATGGATCAGGTCGGTGGCTGGCTGAGCGGCCAGGCCGATATTGGCTCCGGCCAGGTGCTCTCGGCGCTGCCGCCCACCCTGCAGCCCTTCGTGCCGGTGCCGGTGCAGGCGGTGGAGGCCCTCGACAGCGTCCACGCTAACTACGCCGTGGTCTACCGCGAGTCGCTGCAGCGCCAGGCCGACCCAGCCCGCTACGCGCGCATCCAGTCCACCGCGCCGCTGCACACCGTCACGATCCACGGCATCGACTACGCCTGGATCTACCAACTGCCGCGGCCCTTCGCGACGGCGCGCCCGGCCCGCTTCGGCGCGGGGCTGCGCCTGCGCGGCTACACCCTGGCGCAGGCGCCGGGCCGCCTGACCGTCACGCCGGCGTGGGATGTG
>JBAXES010000292.1:0-5831 GCA_037140315.1 Chloroflexales bacterium | reverse complement strand
GCTCGGCGCAGATCGCCTGCGCCGCCCCGTCGTCGCTGTCGACCAGCCAGAGGAACTCGCGGCGGTAGGCCGAGGGCGCGTCCAGGTTTGCAGCCAGCCCCGCGGCCAGGGCCGGGTCGCCGCTCAGGATGGGCTGGATGATGCTCACCGTTGGGAGCGGGCCGGCCGGCGCGGGCTGCGGGCGGCGGAAGAAGCGCACCACCGCCAGGTGCTTCCAGGCGCGCTCGGCCAGTGCGAGGGCTAGCAGGAAGCATTGCAAGCCGTAGATTGCTGATCGCAGATTGGATGCCCGGGGGCGTGTCGAGATGTGGCGCATACTTGAGTTTAGCATATGGCTGCTCGCTGATCCTGTGCCACTTCCTATTTTTAAGGAATGGTGTAAAATCAAATTATTGAGATTTTTTACATGAATTATGTAAGAATCATATATTCGAGTTTACATAATAATGCTTATTATGACTACTATTGCCCCCTCCTCATCGCCCACCTAGGTAGGCATATGTCAAAAGCCAGCATTCTCGTGGTCGAGGACGAGAAGATCGTTGCCCAGGACATTCAAGCCATCCTGGAGCGCTCGGGCTACCGTGTGCCGGCGATCGCTGTCTCAGGAGAGCAGGCGATTGCCCATGCCGCCCAGCATCACCCCGATCTGGTGCTCATGGATATTGCGCTCCAGGGCGAGATAGATGGCATCCAGGCCGCTAGCCAGATCAATCAGCGCTACGACATCCCGATCATCTACCTGACCGCATATGGTGGCAACGCAATCGCGGATCGCGTCAAAGCCAGCGAGCCGATTGCCTATATCCTGAAACCATACGAAGAGCGTAGCCTGCTGATGACGATTGAGATCGCGCTGCATCAATACCGACAGAGTCAACGCCGGATCGCCGAGGCGCTGCAGCAATCGGCGGAGAATCTGCGCGTCAGCGAGGAGATGCTCCGGCTGGTGATGGAGACCATCGACGATGTCTTTTGGATGAGCACGCCCGGCGTAACTAAGATCCTCTACGTCAGCCCGACCTATGAGAAGCTTTGGCAAATGCCAGCCGATGCGCTATTCGCCTCGCCGCGCTCCTTCCTGAGCATTATTCACCCCGATGACTTGGACTCGGTATTGCAGATCTATAAGCTATATCACGCGCACGGCAAGGCGTATGAGTGCGAATACCGTATTCAGCCTGCAGATGGCTCTCTGCACTGGATCCGCGAGCGCGGCTACCCGATCTATGATGGGGCGGGGGGCGTGCACCTGATGACCGGCAACTGCACCGATATCACTGCGCGCAAGCAGGCCGAGGATGCCTTGAGCAAGCTCAACCGGGCCGTGCTGATGATCAACCAGTGCAACCAGATCTTGGTGCGCTCTGATGACGAGGACAAGCTTCTGAAGGAGATGTGCGAGACGATCGTTAAGGTAGGCGGCTATCGCATGGCGTGGGTGGGATTCTCCGAGCATAATCAGGAGCGGCTTGTCCGTCCGGCCGCGCAATTCGGCTTTGAGGAGGGCTACCTAGAACAGGCGCGGATCAGCTGGGGCGATAACGACCGTGGCCGCGGCCCGACCGGCACCGCGATCAGGGGCGGGCTTGTGCAGGTCAACCAGAATTTCCTCAACAACCCCGCCATGGCGCTCTGGCGCGAGTCTGCGCTTCAGCGTGGCTACCAGTCGAGCATTGCGCTGCCGCTCAAAAATGAGGGGCGGGTGTTTGGCGCGCTGACCATCTACTCATCTGTCCCCTACGCGTTCGATCACGAAGAAGTGGCCCTGCTGAACGATCTGGCAGGCGATCTGTCATATGGCATCGAGGCACTGCGCAGAAGGCTGGAGCTCAAATGCGCCGAGGTGCAGATTCGTCTGCAAAAGGAGCGCGCCGAGGCGCTCGCCGAGATCTCGCAGGCGCTGAGCGAGACCATTGACTATGGCCAGGCCATCGATCTGATCGCCTGGCGTGTGGCAGCGCTGATCGGCGATCTCTGCGTCGTATTGATCCTGTCGGGCGACGGCCAGTATCTCAGTGTGACTGCGGCGCATAACTGCGACCCTGAAGCCGCGCAGTTTGCGCGCAGCCTGCTGTTATCAGCGCCCTACCCGCTTGCCGAAGGGCTTGCCGGACATGTGGTCCAGACCGGCGAAGCGCTGCTGATCCCAGATGCGCAGATCGCGCACCTACGCGGGCTCGTCAACCCGATTATGCATACCTACCTCGACCGGGTTGGCCTTTACGGCGTGCTGATCGTGCCGCTCAAGGCGGAGGGCAACATCCTCGGTGCGCTCAGCGTCACGCGCGACCGGCCCGGCCGCGCCTATACGCCCGACGACCAGACCTTCCTGCAGAATATCGCCCACCGCGCCGCGCAGGCGATCATCAATATGCGCCTGTACCGTGACGCCCAGCGCCGGGCGCAGAACCTTGAAGCGCTACGCGCCATCGACACGGCCATTACCAGCAGCCTCGACTTGCGGCGCATGCTGAGCGTGGTGGTGCACCATGTGGTGGCTGAGCTGAGCATAGATGCCGCCGCCGTGCTGCTGCTCGACCCGCACACGCAAACCCTCATCTATGCGGCGGGGCACGGCTTTCGCGGCGAGGCCATCGAGCGCTTGCATCTGCGCCTGGGCGAGGGCTACGCTGGGCGCGCCGCGCTCGAGCGCCGCGTGATCAGCAAGCATAATGTGGGCGAGACAGAACCCGACTTCGCCGCCGCGACCATGCCGGCGGACGAAGCGTTCACCTGCTGCCACGCCGCCCCGCTGATCATCAAGGACCAGGTTATCGGGGTGCTCGAAGTCTTTACGCGCGTGCATCGCAGCAAGGCTGAGGATTGGCTGGCGTTCTTTGAGACGCTGGCCCAGCAGACCGCTATCGCGGTGGACAGCGCACAGCTCTTTGAGAACCTGCAGCGCTCCAACCTAGAGCTGTTTCGCGCCTACGACGACGCGATTGAGGGCTGGTCGCGAGCGATGGATCTGCGCGACAAAGAGACCGAGGGCCACACCCAGCGCGTCACCGGGATGACGGAGCGGCTGGCCCGCGCGGCAGGGCTTAGCGAGGCGGAGATCGTCCACATCCGACGCGGTGCGCTGCTCCACGACATTGGCAAGATGGGCGTGCCAGACAGCATTCTGCTCAAGCCGGACAAGCTGACCGACGAGGAGTGGGTGATTATGCGCAAGCACCCCGCGTATGCCTACGATATGCTCGAGCCGATCGTCTACCTGCGTCCGGCGCTGGACATCCCCTACTGCCATCATGAGAAGTGGGATGGCACAGGCTACCCGCGTGGCCTTAAGGGCGAGCAGATCCCGCTGGCGGCGCGGCTCTTTGCGGTGGTGGATGTGTGGGACGCCCTGCGCTTTGACCGTCCCTACCATCGACGCTGGCCCGAAGACAAAGTACTCGCACACCTCCGCGCGCTGGCCGGAACTCACTTTGACCCAACGGCCGTCAAGCTTTTTTTTGAGGTGATCAGCGAGCGGGCATAACCTCAAACCAGCCCCCCGGTAAGACGCGGATGCGCTGGCCGCGCCACTCGACCACGTCGCCGCCGAGGCTGACGACAAGGAGGTGCAGCGGCGTGATCAGGGCGGTGACGATCAGCAGGGGCCAGCGGCGGGCCGGGGTGGCGCCGCCGAGGTAGGCGCGATCAATGATCGCATAGGTGGCCAGAAAGAGCGCGAGCATAAAGAGAGCCGGCAGGCCCTCACCCCCCGTCCCCCTCTCCCGCTGCGGCGGGAGAGGGGGGGCGCCAGCCCGAACGCCCGTTGTGTGTAGGAGGCGCAGCCCGATCGCCAACAGCGCGGCCAGCGGCGGCAGCAGGTTCCCCGCCGACCCGGCGACCGTGGCCAGCCGCTCGCGGGCGCTCAGCTGGGGCAGCATGGTGAGCCGCGGGAAGGTGAGCCAGCGGCGCAGCTGGGCGTGGTAGTCCCGCGCCGTGGCCAGGCGGTTCTCCACCCCGTAGATCAGCGGCGTCTGCACGCAGCGCAGGCCGATGGCGCGCACCCGCCGGGCCAGCTCGTGGTCGTCGTCGAGGCGCCCGGCCATCCCCGCGAATCCGGCGGCGGCGGCGAAGACCTCCCGGCGCAGGGCGAAGCAGTGCCCGGTGATCGTGTACGGCTCGGTCAGGTAGGTCAGGGGCACATAGCTCGGCAGGGCGCTGGCGTTCACAAATAGGCTCATCAGGCTCGACCAGGGCGTCTCCCAGGCCTCGTAGCGGGCCAGGCCGAAGGCCGCCCCGGCGCCTGGCAGCCAGAGATAGCGCAGCAGCGTGGGCAGCGCGTCGGGCGGCAGGCGCACGTCGTCGTCTACGAACGCCAGCGCCTCGCCCGTGGCGCGGGGCAGGGCGGCGGCGATCTTGGCCAGCTTCGAGGCCACCGGCCCGCCGGTGTCAGACCCGACGACGATCAGCTCGGCGGGCCAGGCGGGGCGCTCCGCGATCAGCTCGCGCACGATCCGCTGGCTCGCGGCGTCGGCCAGATCGCACACCAGCAGGTGCTGCTGCGGGCCGGGGTAGTCGAGGTCGGCGCGGCTGGCCAGGGCGCGGCGCAGGTCGTGCGCGCAGCGGGTGACGGGCTGGATGATGGTGACGGGTGGCCACGCTGGCGGGCCAGGCGGCGGCGGGCGGCGGAAGAAGCGGCGCAGGGCCAGGAGGCGCAGGGCACGGTCGAGAGCGTAGAGCAGAATGCTGAATGTTGAATGTTGAATGTTGAATTGTCGGAAAATACGCTTCATCATTAATTCAGCATTCAACATTCAGCATTCAAAACACCAGCCCGACCGCCCCGAGGGTCATGCCGGCACCGGTGCCCAGCAGCATCACCCGCTGGCCCCGGCGGATGTGCCCGGCGGCCACAAACTCGGCGAGGGCCAGGGGGATGGAGGCGGCCACGCAGTTGCCGCGCTCGGCCAGGTTGCTCACCACCTGCTCGGGGCGGAAGCCCAGCCGCGTGCTGACGAGCTCCACCCCGTGGCGGCTGGCCTGGTGCGGCACCACCACGTCAACACCCTCGCGCGACCAGCCGGCCCTGGCCAGGAAGCTGTCGACGAAGGGGCCGAGCACCTTCGCCGCGCGGCGGAAGACCCCCGAGCCGTCCATGTGGAACAGGTTCATGTCCGGCGTGGTGGCCGGGTCGTTCGGGTGGTGCAGCGAGCCGCCGCCGGGGATGGCGGTCAGGTCGGCGCCGCTGCTGTAGGTGGCGAACTGGCCCCAGACCACGCCGCTCGCCCCGCCCTCGGGGGCGCGCACAAGCACTGCGGCGGCGGCGGCGTCGCCGAAGAGGCAGGCGCTGGCCGGATCGGCCGGGTTGCGTGAGTAGCTGCCGATCTCGCTGCTCACCACCAGGGCGGCGCGGTAGCTGCCGGCGGCCAGCAGGTGGGCGGCGCTCTGGATAGCAAACAGGAAGCTCAAGCAGGTGGCGTTCACATCGAAGCAGGCGCTCGCGCCGTCGGGGGCGCCCAGCTCGCGCTGGATAAACGTGGCGGTGCAGGGGATGGCCTGCTGCGGCCCGCTCGACGCGGCGATGATCAGGTCGAGGTCGGCCGCAGCCATGCCGGCGGTGTCCAGGGCGCGCCTCCCGGCGACGGCGGCCATGCCGGCGGTCGTCTCGTGGTCGGCGTAGCGCCGCTCGCGGATGCCGGCCACGCGCATGATCCAGCCCGGCTCTAGGCCCCAGGCGCGCTCAAGCTCGGCGCTTGTCACCATGCGCTCGGGCAGGCAGGTGCCGAGGCCAGCGATCATAATAGGCAGCATAGATCTCCTGGGTCGTAGCGCATCGTTAGACAAGGGAACAGGGAACAGGGAACAGAAATACCGCATCCTGATGCAGTGCA
>JBAXES010000291.1:0-5832 GCA_037140315.1 Chloroflexales bacterium | reverse complement strand
GCGCCGCACCGTCCAGCTCGAACGCCCGCCGCTCCGCCGCCGAGCCGTAGCCCTCAAGGAGCGCCGGGGCCATCTCGCCCTCCTCGCCGCCCGTCGCGCAGATCAGGTGCACCTCCGCGCCGCACCACGCGTAGAGCGCCAGCGTCCCCCCCATCCCAAAGCTCTCGTCGTCCGGGTGCGCCAGCACCGCCAGCAGCCTCGGCCGCACCCCGTCGTCTATCAGATTCAGCATCGTGCTCCTCTTATACACTATACTGGGCGTAGCAGCGCCCGCGATAGGCCGTCGTAAGGGCGCAGCAGCGCTGGGCTGCTGCGCCTCAACAGCGTACCACAAACAGAGGAGTCCCTATGCGCCTTGTCACCTTCACCCCGCCCGACGGCCCGCCCCGCGCCGGTGCCCTCCTCGGCGAGGCCGTCATCGACCTGTCCGCCGCCTCAGCCCTCGTGATCGAAGACGCCGAGAGCCTGCGCTGGGATATGCTCAGCCTGCTGAGCGGCGACCAGGATGGCGTCAGCCTGGAGACCGCCGCCGACATTGTCGCGACGGTGGCCCAGCTCACCGGCGGCGGCGACGACGTCTCCGGCGGCCTCTCGATCGGCGGCGCAGCGATGCTCTTCCCCCTGGCCCAGGTGCGCCTGCTCGCGCCCCTGCTCCGGCCCAGCAGCCTGCGCGACTTCTTCGCCTTCGAGCAGCACGTCGTCAACGCCCGCGCCCTGCTCGGCCAGCCCATGCCGCCCGAGTGGTATCGCATCCCCACCTTCTACTTCTCCAACCACGGCGCAGTCTACGGCCCCGACGCCGCCATCCCCATGCCCCAGAGCGAGGCCCTCGACTACGAGCTGGAGATCGCCTGCGTGATCGGTCGCCAGGGCCGCGACATCCACCCCGATGATGCGACCAGCTATATCGCCGGCTACATGATCATGAATGACTGGAGCGCCCGCGACATCCAGGGCCAGGAGATGAAGATCGGCCTCGGCCCGGCCAAGGGCAAGGACTTCGCCACCTCCCTCGGGCCCTGGCTCGTCACCCCCGACGAGCTCGACATCTACGCCGATGACGACGGTCGCCTGAGCCTGAGCATGGTCGCCCGGGTCAACGATGTGGAGCGCTCGCGCGGCAACGCCGCCAGCATGCACTACCGCTTCGCCGACCTGATCGCCCACGCCAGCCGCGACGCCACCCTCTACCCGGGCGATGTCCTGGGCAGCGGCACCGTCGGCACGGGCTGCCTGCTGGAGATCACCGGCGGCTACGGGCCGTGGCTGGGGCGCGACGACGTGGTAGAGCTGGAGATCACCGGCCTGGGCAGCCTGCGCAATATCATCGTGTAGCGCAGGAGATGGGTAAGGGCGTAGCAGCGCGCCGCTGCTACACCCTTACGGGGGCGGGTATGAGGCAGCCCTTACGGCTCCGAGGAGGAGCTGCGCTGGCCGCTCAGCCGCCAGATCAGGGTGCCGAGGGCCGGGCCGAATCGGCTGATAAAGCGCTGGCGGTCGCGCCCGGCGTCATACATCTGGAGGGCCAGCTCCTTCACCTGCGAGCCATCGCCCACCACATCGAAGCGCACATCGTCGAGGTTAAAGGTGGCGGCTACATCCACCAGGTGCGGCACCGACTCGTAGGGCGGCTCCAGGCACACGTGGGCGCGCACAAACACCCCCTGGTTGCGCGCCATCGTCACCGCCTGGCGCACCCGGGCGCGCGCCTCGGTCGACTCGAACACGCTGGCTGCCCGCAGATGCAGCGTGATCGCCTCACAACCAGCCCGCGCCATATGCGCGCTGAGCAGCTCATCGAGCTGGTCGGCGTCGGCGCTGGCCTCCCAGCCAATGTTGAGATGGGCGTCGCACAGGCGCGTCAGCAGCTCCACCAGCCAGGCCCGGTCGCCGGTGATCGACACATCGGGGAAGAGGTAGTGGCGCAGCCCGAACTCGTGCGAGACGCTGCGCAGCTCGGCGACAATCTGCGTCGGTGAGCGCAGGTCGGTCGCCCCGCTCCTTGCGGTGTCCGAGCCGGCGACCAGCACGATCGTCTGCAGCTCGCCGCCGACGGCCCGCAGGCTGTAGCTCTCGAGCGAGAGCAGATGCCGCGCGGGGAAGGGCATGTCGTCGATCGAGCGGATGGCATCCGGCGTCTCGCTTAGCTCAGCCGGCCCCTCGCCGCGCTGCTGGTCGATCCACTGGATCGCCCCCGTGCAGATCAGATTCGCATCGAGGCTGCTGCGGCCCATCTGCACCGGCAGCACGTGGTGGTGCCGATCCTCGCGGAGCGCGTGGACGGCGGCGGAGAGCATCTCAGGATCCTCGCCGGCCACCAGCAGCACCTGCGGTCGAAACGAGCGCAGCGGCTGAAACGCCGTGCTCAGAGTCGCGCCGGGATCCAGGGCCAGGTCATAGATCCGCACAATATGCCGCCGCTGCTCGAGCAGCGCCGCAATATACGCCAGCGTCAGCGGGGGAGCTGGCAGCTTGCCGAGGCAAGGGAGTGCAATCAAAGCCACATTCACGCGCGAACCTCACTCTTCCAAGGGCAACCTCTATCGGTCACGCTATTCGGACTCATATAAACGCGGCGCGTGGCGATTTAGGATGCCACAGGCTCGCTGATCAGCTGCTCGCGTTGCACGAGCGGGAGCGTGAAGTTGAAGCGGCTCCCCTCGCCCACCTCGCTATCAACCCAGATCCGCCCGTTGTGTCCCTCCACGATCTGCTGACAGATCGAGAGGCCCAGCCCGAGGTGGACGCCGTGCTTCGACATCGTGTTCTCCAGGCGGTAGAATCGGCTAAAGATCTTCTCGCGCTGGTCGGGGGGGATGCCCACGCCCGTGTCGGAGATCTGCACCTGCACCTCGTTCTCGTGTATCTGCGCGCTCAGCCCGATGTGGCCCCCGGTCGGGGTCGCCTTCATCGCATTCTCGATCAGGTTGGTCACCACCTGGCCGATCCGCTCGCTATCCATCAGCAGGTCGGGGATATTATCCGGCATATCGGCGTCCATGGTCAGCCCGAACTGCTCGGCCTGGATCTGAAAGCGCGCGCTGGCGTTCAGCAGCAGGTCGACCAGGTTCGACCACTGGGGCTGGAGGCGCAGCCGCCCGGCCTCAAGCCGGTTAAACTCCAGCAGCTCCGTGATCCGGCCCTTTAGCGCGTCGGCCTGGCTATCGGCGAGGCCGAGGAACTCCTGCTGAAGATCGCTGAGCGGCCCGGCCCGGCCCTGGAGCACCACCTTCAGGAAGCCGTTGAGCGTATTGAGCGGGTTGCGCAGCTCGTGGGCGACCATCGAGATAAACTCGACGCGCTGGCGCTCCTGGAGCTTATGGTCGGTGATATCGTGCAGGACTATCGCCACATAGCTCTCGTCGTCGGGGGCGATCCGCACCAGCGAGGCGAAGATCTGGAAGACCAGCTCGTGCTCATCCTCGCCCATGCGCAGCTCGCGCTCGATCATCGCCGCGCCGTCGGCGCGTAGTTGGCGCGTGATCTCATCGAGCCCATCGCGCAGCCCGCCGCCGAGCGCGTCGCTATGCTGAAGGGTCTGGTAGGCCAGCGGGTTCGCCATCACCATCGCGCCCTGCTGGTTGACCACGATCAGGCCGTCGCCGATGTCGCGCAGCACCGCCTCAAGCATGGCCTGCTGGCGGGCGAGCTGCGTGTGCAGCTCAGCGTTGTGGATGGCTACGCTGGCCTGGATGCTGAACGAGGTCAGGTGACGAGCCTCGGTGGGCGTGAACGCCTGACGCAGCGTGCTCACCACCGTCAGGGCGCCGAGCACCTGGTTATGCGTGTCGATCAGCGGCACGCTGAGGGCCGACATGGCCCCGCAGCGCTGCACCTCACGCCAGTCGCGCTCGAGCAGGGCGTCGCCAACCACCACCGAGCGGCGGGTGCTCACCACGCGCTGGGCGAGGGGTTCGGCCCAGCAGCTCGGCGTGACCCCGTCGAGGCCAATCGTACGATGGGTGAAGCCCGATCCGCTCACCAGAGTCAGGCCGGCGGCGGTCACCCGCGGCGTGCCGAGCATCTGCATCATGCTGTCGAGGATCTGGCTGAGCACATCGTCGAGGCTCAGCGAGCCGGTGATCGCCCGCAGGCTCTCCTCAAGGGCCTGCTGACGGCGGATGCGCACGCGCAGGTCGGTATTAATGCTCTCCAGCTCGGCGACCCGCGAGCCGTGATCGGCGCGGATCTGGGCGATCTCCTGGTGCAGATCGCGCGTCTGGCGCAGCCGGCGCTCGGCCAGCGCCAGCAGCATGCCGATAAACAGGCAGCTCCCGCCGACGAGCCCCCAGTAGGCCAGGGACTGCTCGGTCGAGAGGCCGGCGATCCCGCGCCCGATGATATAGCTCGACGAGAGGTAGAGCGGGCCGAGCAGGGCCGGCACGAGCAGCATCGAGAGGGACTGGCGACGGTAGTGGATGGCCTTCATGCCGAACACGGTGTAGATCGGGAAGATGCTCAGGGTGAACGGCCCAACCGAGATCAGCAGCCACGTGGCCAGGGCGGCGTCGCCCATCACCGACGCCGTCATCAGTGCCGTGAGCCATCGCCAATAGCGGCCAGACAAGGCGTAGCGCAGGGCCGCCAGCAGGATCAGGTTACAGACCGCGTAGATGATCAGCCCGATGGCCGAGTTACGTCCGACGGGGAGCCGCACAAACCACCACGAGAGGGCAAGGATCGGCAACGGCAGCACGATGCGCAGCCCATCGCGGATATTTGCGCGTAGCCACGGCTCAGCTCGCGCGATGAGCGTATCGGTCCCAGCCATTACCAGCCTTCTCCGTACTATCGCTCGTGTGCGTCGCTCAGAGGATCTGCCTCAAGCCTCAAACTTATACCCCAGGTTGCGCACCGTGATCACGTGGCGCGGGTGCTCGGGGTCTTTCTCGACCTTGGTGCGCAGGCGGCGGATGTAGACGGCCACCAGGTTGCTCTCGCCCTCATAGTCATAGCCCCAGACCTTACTGAGGATCTGGCTGATATTGAGGATGCGGCCGGAGTTCTTCATCAGATAGTAGATCAGCCGGAACTCAAGCGGGGTCAGCTCCACGGCCCGGCCATCGGTGAAGAGCACCTTATGCTCCACCGGGTCTAGGGTCAGGTCGCCCTGGCTCAGCCGCGACGAGGGGTTAAGCATATCGCTATTACGCCGGCGCAGCACCGCCTCGACACGGGCGAGCAGCTCAGAGGGCTCGTAGGGCTTCACCAGATAGTCGTCGCCGCCGATCTGGAGGCCCATCACCCGATCCTGGAGCTGCGATCGTCCGGAGAGGAAGATGATCGGCACATCGGAGTTTCGGCGGATCTGGCGGCAGATATCGAAGCCGCTTGACTTAGGCATCATCACATCGAGCAAGATCAGATCAGGGTTATTCTGCTCAACAGCCTGGAGAATGCTCTGGGCATCGTAGGCCTTGACGACACGATATCCCGCCTCTTCGAGCACAAACGAGGTCAGCTTTACACTTGGGATGTCGTCATCGGCTACCAGGATATGCATTAGGTCTCTCCTTCACCTCTCGCGGCTACTCCCCATCTCACGCGACGAGCGCAGCAGGGCGCAACACAGGGTATCGCCCAACCCTACTATCTGAACGTGGACTCTCGTGGGTTTGTGTGTCGAACATATAGATAGGCCACTCTCTACTTCTAACTCTTAATTCTAGCAGAAAGTTACCACCCATGCTATAGCCCTGCGACAGGATAATAAAAGGCGACCAACACCGAAGCGGCGCTTCGGCGTTGGTCGTGCCTAGGAGAGGCTCTGGTAGGGCGTATCACCCCCAGAAATCCTCAGCGCGCTCGCACCACCCGCTCGCGCATGCGCCG
>JBAXES010000290.1:0-5833 GCA_037140315.1 Chloroflexales bacterium | reverse complement strand
GGCTACACGCTGTTCCCCGGCCGCACCGCCGCCGACCTGCGCCGCGCCATCGTGCGGCGGCAGACGCGGGCGGCGGGTGTCATGTGGGGTGCCCTCCGCCAGGCCGAGGTCGGCGCGCTCCAGGTTCGGCGCGGCCTCAGCGGGCTGCTGGCCCCTGCTGCTGCGACGGTAGTGCAGTAGGGGCTACGGTACGGCGCGGAGGGGCAACTAACGTGAGCGCTGACACACTCGCAGACGTGATCGCCGGAACGCCCGATCTCAGCATCTTTGCATCGCTCCTGCGCGTGGCCGGGCTCGACGGTGTGCTGCGCGGGTCGGGGCCATACACCCTGTTCGCGCCCACCGACGAGGCATTCGCACAGCTGCGCCCCGGAGTTCTCGCGGCGCTGTATGTCGACCCGCCGCGGCTGCGGGACGCTCTCAGCGACCATATCGTCTCTGGCGCGCTTGTGGCGGCCGATCTGATGGATGTGCTTGAGGTGACGGCGCTCAGCGGAGCCCGGCTCACCATCACCAGCGCGCACGGCCTGCGGGTGGAGCAGCGCTATCTCACCCAGGCCGATCAGATCACCGCCAACGGCGTGCTGCACCGCATCGGCGCGCTGCTGCAGCTGCGCTAAGCGCCTCCCACGTCGCAGGGTATCGCGGCTACGTCCGGCTGGGTCCGCAGCTTGACGGAGATGGCGTCGAGCAGGGCGATGCCACGGGCGCGCTTGCCGTGCGGCTCGGGTTCCAGCGGAAATCGCCGCGTGAGCGCCGCGCAGAGCAGCTCCAGATCATCCAGCGCGCCCGCCTCGCGCAGCTCAACCTCCAGCTCACGAAAGCCGATGATCCGGCCGCCGGCCTCGACATACCCCTCGTCGAGACATAGCTCAGCGACACGCCGCCCTTTGAGGTACACATCGATACCGTGCCGACGGGTGTGGACGCTGACGCGGGCCACCAGCGGCTTCTGACCCACGACCAGCAACGCCCGCTCGCGGGCCTCGCTCGGCGGCCAGGAGCGCGGATGCACGCCGGCAGCGATCGGCGTCTCCCACTCATCGCGCATATGCAGGCCGCCGACCGCGCCGTGCGACCGCTTCACAGTGGCGACGCGCCGCCCGGCGATCTCACGCACCCGCAGGCTCGCGCGCCGGGCGCGGAACGCCTCATCGGGGGTGTCGAAGTAGATCGTGTGCTGCTGCTCTGGGGCCGGGTGTGGCGTGAGGGTTGCGCAACCAAGGGTGGGCAGGCTGAGCAGCTGCGCAAAGATCCGGCGGTCGGCGACGCGGAACTTGGCTTCGATCTCCATATGGGCCCTACTCCTCTGTGCTGATGTCGCTGGGTGCGGATGGGGGAGTAATCGCATGGGCCGGGCAGCTTTGTCTACCATGCGGAAGGAATCGGTATCTGATTGGCGATCATACCATAGGTTTCCCGACCAGTGGTAGAATAGGCCCGGGCATGCGCAACGTAGCACAGCCAACCTTTGCGAGACGGCGGTGACGCCGCCCAAGGTGGGATCAGCTAAGGAGCGTGTATGTCTCTGTCCCCCGATGACCCCTTCGCCCATGAACGACCGATCGTGCTCATCGCCTCTGCCGACGGCCCGACCCGGATTGCGGTTGCCCGCGCCGTCGCGCGCCTCGGCATGACTGCGCTGATCGCCCTGGATGGTGAAACGGCGATGAGCGCCGCGCGGGATCATGATCAGACCATCATCGGCGCGGTGCTCGACGCCTACCTCCCGACGCTCTCAGGATGGGAGGTCGCGCGCGCGCTGCACTCCGCCGTCGCCGATCTGCCGCTCATCGTGCTGGAGCGCGAGGGCGACCGCTCCCACGGGCGAGGGCATGACCACGCGTATACCGTGATCTTCCCGGCCGATGATCTGTCTGGCCTCGCTGACTACCTGGGCTGCCTGGCGGAGTCGCTGGTCGCGTAAACAACCGTGAAGGGAGCACAGGCACCGCCGCCGCTCCTTGTGCGCCGCGGTTAGTCGCCTGCCGGCATCCCCGCCACCCCGGCGGGCGCGGCAGTCGCTGCAACCTTGCGGATCGCTGTAGTCCGGCGCGGCTGGACGCTGATGCGGCCCTCGATCTGCGGCGCAACTGTGCCGTGCGGCTGGGCGCGGATGTACTCCTGCAGCACGTCCGCATCGATCAGGCCGCTGTTGAGCTGGTTGACGCCGCCGCCCACTGTGGGGTCGGTCTGGTCGCCGTGCGTGGTGAAGACCAGATACCCGTCGCCGCCCTTGAGCATGAAGTTCAGCGTGGCCACCCGGTATATCCGCGCCGGGTCGAGCGGTCGGTAGGTTGCGCCCTCCAACACCTCCACGCTGGCAATGCGGCTACCGGGGTGTGCGCGCACCGCTGGCGCGCTCGCGGTGGCCGCCAGCGCCGGCTGGGCGGCCGCGCCACGCGGGTTGATCACGTAGCGCATGCCGGAGACGTGCGCGAAGCGGTCGCTGCCGACGCCGTTGCGGCTCACGTCGAGCGCGGCGCCCGGCTGGATGGCGCTCACGCCGTTCTCTAGCGCCGCCTTGAGCTGGGCGCCGGTGAGATCGACCCGGCTGAGCGTGTTGCCGAAGGGCATGACCTCGATGATCTGGCTCACGGTGAGCGCGCCGGTCGGCAGGCTGGCGCGAATGCAGCCGCCGTTGAGGATGGCCACCACCGGGTAGCCGCTCGGGTTGTCGCTGAAGCGGGCCACCCGGTCGCGGAGGGCGTCGGCCAGGAGGTTGCCCAGGGCCGACTCCGCCACACGGGCGGTGGCATGGTTCAGCTCCACCCGGCTCGCCCCGACAAGCTGTGTGCTCAGCGCGATGATGGCTGGACGATAGGCCGTGTCGATCTGGCGCTGGAAGATCGCGTCCGGGGGAATCTCTGCGCCCTCGCCGTGAATCAGGCCACGATCTGCGGCGACGCCCCCGGCCCAGATCGGCCTGACCGTGCCAGAGACGCTCGTAACGTGGCCCTGGGCGTCAAAGCCGATCACCAGATCCCCAACCCACTTGGCCCACTCCCAGCCCTGCACGACGACGATCATATGGCCGTCCCTGCCGGTGACGATCTGCGGGTACGAGTCCACCCGCACGCTGCCGTAGGGGCAGCTGCCGTCGGGCAGCAGCGGCGTGTGCGAGTGGCCGCCCACGATCAGGTTGACCCCGCTGATCTGGGGGGCGAGCGCCATATCGGCATCGTAGCCGATATGGGTCAGGGCGATCACGGTGCTGCAGCCGGTCGCGCGCAGGGCTGCGGCCTGGGCATTGGCAACCACCGCGTAATTTGGGTCGAAGCTGACCTCGGGGCTAGGGTGCGAGATGCTGACGGTCTCGACCGTCGTTAGCCCAAAGATGCCGACCCGCTCGCCGCTGGGCAGCGTGATAACCGTGCGCTTGCCCCACATGCCCGGCGCGCTGACGAGGTCGCCGGCATAGCATGCCGCCAGCGGCGAGGGGGGCGCGGCGCTCATGTTTGCCGCCAGGATCGGGTAGGCCGCGCCCGCGATGAAGGTGGCGAGCGCATGGTCGCCCATATCGAACTCGTGGTTGCCGATGGCCTGGGCGGCGTAGCCCAGCCGGTTGTAGAACCACTGGTCGGCGCTGCCCTGGTACTGGCTGAAGTAGCATGTGCCCTGGAATACATCGCCGGCGTCAAGGAAGATGCGGTCATGCCGCGAGGCCTCAAACGTGGTCCACGTCGTATCGCTGCGGATCTGATCGAACAGCGTCTTGCGGCGGGCGACCCCGCCGAGGTCGCGGGTCACCCGCGCGCCAGAGGAATCCTTGCCGATAGTGACCCCCGCCACGGGCTCAATCCGCGAGTGGTGGTCATTCGTGTGGATCAGCCGTAGCTGACGAGTCTCGGCGCTGAGGGCGGCGAGCGTATGCGTATCGTGAAGTGGGCGACGCGACCATAGGAGCATACAACGAATAATCCTCAATAGGGTAGGCGACAGCCTATCTACAGATAATGTGGCACTATGTGCTGCCAGGCGGCGGCGCAGTGGGCCTCGCCCGCCCAGATGTGTAGCCCGTGCCAGATACCCTTGTCGTGAAGCGCCTGGCTCAGCCGGTGGTTATTGGCGCGAAACACATCTGCCTCGCCAACCACCAGGGTGATCTCCATCTGCCGGAGCGCACCCAGCAGCTGCTGATCCGTCAGCTGGGGGATGAAGTGGCAAGGCGTGTGGAAATAGATCGCATCATCATAGTGTCCGTCGAAGAGGTTGCGAAAGTGACTGACCGGCTCAGTCAGGTCGTAGCGACCACTGAGGGCAACCACCTTTCGGAAGCGCTGGGGGTGGCGAAAGGCCAGATTCACCGCGTGGTAGGCGCCAAGGCTACACCCGTGGGCGATGAGGTAGGGACTTGGATTGAGCTGTGCGGAGAGGGGCACCACTTCCTCAAGAATGTAATCCTCATACTGGTGGTGGCGTGCGATGCGCTCCCAGGGAGAGTGGTGGAAGGCATACAGGCTCTCGCGGTCGACGCTATCCACGCAGTACAGCTGGATGGCGCCCAGCTCAAGTGAGCGGCGCAGCGCCGCGACCAGCCCCCAGTTCTCGTAGTCATAGAAGCGCCCGGCGCGGGTCGGGAACACCAATACCCGCGCCCCGGCGTGGCCAAAGACCAGCAGCTCCATCTCGCGCTGAAGACGCGGGCTCCACCAGCGATGATACGCGCGGCACATCGTGGCCTCCCTCAGCGTGACTGATCACTCAGCGCTATGGTAATGCGCCGATGTTATCTGCCAGTTAAGGGTGGCAACAATATTGGTGAGCGCGTGATTAAGCTGTCATCTACTGTCGCGTAAACGCGACAGCCTGTACCTGCCCTTTCGGCACCGTGCATACAGGAGCGATACGATCTATAGCGCGAACAGCGTGTGGCGGTAGGTGCGGATGATCTCAGTCCAGAGCTGGTAGCCTGCGGTGCTGAGGTGCAGGCCGTCCTCGGCAAAGAGAGCCGCGTTCGGCTGGCCATCTCGGCAGAGCATGGGGTAAAAGACGTCGATGAAGCGGCTGTGTGGGCGGGTCGCGAGGGCGCGGCGGGCGGCCTCGTTCACCGCCGCAATCGCCGGTTGCAGCGCCTGGCGGGACGGGCTGGGCTTGATCGAGAGGAAGGCGACGGGAATCGGCCCGAGCTGCTCGTCCACCTTCGCCATCAGCGCGTGGAACGACGCAATCACCGCCGCTGCTGGCTGGCCGTCGCCAAGGTCGTTATCGCCGGCGTAGAGCACGAGGCTGCCGGGCGCGCAGAGCGGCACGAGGCGCTCGAAGAAATGCACGCAGGCGGCAAGCGTTGAGCCGCCAAAGGCGCGATTGACCACCGGCCAGGGGGCCATATCATCGGCCAGGGTTGTCCAGAGGCGGAACGACGAGCTCCCGTAAAATAGGGTCGCCCCCGAGGGCGGAGGTGCCAGAATGTGCGCCCGCTCAATTGCGCGCACCTCATCTTCATACCAGTCCATCAGCGGCTCTCTCCTCATAGTCGCAGGCTCCACAGCGCATAGTGTACAAGGGAGGGTCAAGCTATTGTTCCAAGCACGTATTAAGTGCGTGTTAGGAGAGATTTGTCGAGATTTTAAGGAGTAGTAGCAATCTGGTTACGCGGCTCCAGCGGTACACGTCGACTTAATCGGCGCTTAACCAACGCTTCCCTCTATGTTCACCTGCGTATGGTATAGATGCTGACAATGGCTGCCATGGCGCGCTTTTCGGGCGGCGGCCCTCAGCGGAAAGGTTGCGCATGAGCGTAGAGCCTACGCCGGTACGCGCGACGGCGCGCGGGATCCGGCCAGGGGGCCATATCATCGGCCAGGGTTGTCCAGAGGCGGAACGACGAGCT
>JBAXES010000289.1:0-5849 GCA_037140315.1 Chloroflexales bacterium | reverse complement strand
GGATCTGGGCGATGTGGCGGTGGGGCTGAGTGTCTGCGCGGTGTGATATCTCGATGGTGCGTTGGCAATTGCCAGCGCACCATACCAATGTTTTTGGTGCAAGCGATGCGAAGCATTGTCCTCGGCCTGGGCAACATGCTGAACCGCGACGAGGGCCTGGGCGTCCACGCGGTGCGGGCCATGGCCGCGCGCCTCGGCCCCGCCGCCGGCGTCGAGCTGGTGGACGGCGGCACGATCGGGTTGGGCCTGCTGCATATGGTCGAGGCGTGCGAGCACCTGCTCATCCTCGACGCGGCCGACGGGCGGCGCGAGCCGGGGACGCTGATCGAGCTGCGCGGCGAGCAGATCCCGCTCTACGCCGGGGTGAAGCTCTCACAGCACCAGATCACCTTCCAGGAGGTGCTCGGCCTGGCCAAGATGCGCGGGCGGCTGCCACCATACCTGCACCTGATCGGGGTGCAGCCCGCCGACATGGCCATCGGCCTGGAGCTGAGCCCCACCGTCGCCGCCACGCTGCCCGCCGTCCTGGGGCGGGCGAGAATACTGCTGACCGGGTGGGGCCTGCTGACACCGTGCGATTGGAACGAGTAGCTGAGACGGGAGCGATCTATGACCGCCACCACCACCTATGCCCTCCCCGCCGACCGGGCCTACGACGCCGCCCAGCACACCTGGGCGCGCTACGACCCGTCCACCGGCACAGCCCAGATCGGCATTGACGCCCTCGGCCAGGCGTCGATGGGCGACCTGGCCTTCCTGGTACTGCCCCCGGTGGGCGCCACCGTCCGCCGCAACATCGGCGCGGGCTCGCTGGAGGCCGCCAAGATGACCGGCGATGTGCTCAGCCCGCTCAGCGGCGCGGTGCTCGCGGTGAATGAGGCGGCCCTGCGCGACCCGAGCCTGGTCAACCGCGACCCCTACGGTGCGGGCTGGTTGTTTACGATCAGCCCCGCCGACTGGGAGGGCGAGTCGGCGCAGCTGATCAGCGGCGACGCGGTGGCGGGCTGGGCCGAGGCGGAGCTGGCCCGCTACCGCGCGGAGGGCTGGATCTGATGGCGACGACGACCTGGCGCCTGATCACCGACGACGATGTGAGCGCCTCGTTTGGGCTGGCCGCCGACGAGCTGCTGACCCGCTGGGTCGGCACGGGCCAATCGGTGCCGACGCTGCGCCTCTACACCTACGCGCCGCACTGCGCCCTGGTGGGTCGCTTCCAGCGATTGGAGAGCGAGCTGCGCATCGACTACTGCCGGGCCAACGGCATCCCGATGAACCGTCGGCCCACCGGCGGCGGGGCCATCCTGATGGGCGCCGGCCCGCTCGGCGTCGCCCTGATGCTGCCCGGCGCGGCGGGCGACGCCTACCGGCACGCGCGCGACCAGATGGCCCAGGTCTCCAAAGGTATCCTGGCCGGCCTCTGCGCGCTGGGCATCGAGGCCGAGTTCCGGCGCAAGAACGACATCGAGGTGAATGGGCGCAAGATCGCCGGCGTCGGCATCTACCGCGCGCCCAGCGACGGCGTGCTCTTCCACGCCTCGGTGCTGGTCGACCTCGATGTGGCGCTGATGCTCCAGACCCTGAACATCCCCGTCGAGAAGATCTCCGACAAGGAGATCGCCGCCGTCGCGGCGCGCACCTCCACCGTGCGCCGCGAGATCGGGCGCGACATTCCGGTGGATGAGGTGCGCCAGGCGATCGCCGCCGGCTACGCCCAGGTCTTCGATGCGGAGCTGGTGCCGGGCGACTTCACGGCTGCGGAGCGCGATGCCATCGCCGCCCTGGAGCGCGATAAGTACCAGACCGACGAGTGGATCTTTCAGGCCACCGCCGTGCCCGACTCGGCAGCTATGGCCCGTCTGAAGACGCCGGGCGGCATGCTCGACGTGCGCGCGGCCCTCTCCGGGCGGATGATCAAGGCGATCTTCGTCGGGGGCGACTTCTTCGCCGCCGATAACGCCATCGCCGACGTGGAGGCACGCCTGCGCTGGCATTCCACCGAGCCGGAGGCGATCGTCAGCACCCTGCGTGCCGCCTATGAGCGCTGGCCGATCGAGCTGGAGAGCATCCCCCTCGACGGTCTGACCGAGACGGTGCTGAGCGCGGTCGCGCGGGCTGCGGCGGCGCAGGGCGCTGTGTAGGGCTGCGCCCTCAAACCTATTTTTTGTTGGGTGGTGACAGCGGAGCTGTCACCACCCAACAAAATAAAGTACTACGATGAGCCTCATCACCTTCTACACGCCCGGCCTGCGCCGCTACAAGACCGCTGAGTACGCCGGGCAGGACGCGGCGGCCTTCGTCGCGGTGAGCCTGACCGGTGACGCCTGCGCACTGAGCTGTGAGCATTGCGCGACGACCATCCTGAGCAGCATGGTCAACCTGCCGCACAGCGGCGAGTCGCTCTACGACCTGTGCGCTCGGCTGGCCGAGCGCGGCGCCCGCGGCGTGTTGATCTCGGGGGGCAGCGACGCGCAGGGTCGCGTGCCGCTACAGAAACACCTGCCCGATATCGCCCGCATCCGGCGCGAGCTGGGCCTGCAGGTGCGCGTCCATACCGGTCTGCCCGACGCGGCCACCGCCAAGGGATTAGCTGAGGCCGGCGTGGACGCGGCCCTGGTGGATATCATCGGCCATGTCGATACGATCCGCGAGGTCTATCATCTTGATGCGGCCCCGGCCGACTACGATGCGGCGCTGACCCGCCTGGAGCACCACGGTGTGGCGACGGTGCCGCACATTGTGCTGGGGCTGCACTTTGGCAGGATGCTCGGCGAGGCCGCTGCCCTGGAGATCGTCGCCCGCCACCGACCGCAGATGTTGGCCCTGGTCATCCTGACGCCGCTGCGGGCCACGCCGATGGCCGGCGTGCGCCCGCCTGAGCTGTCCGAGGTGGCTGACTTCTTCGCCCTGGCCCGGCGCACGCTGCCCGACACCCCCGTGGTGCTCGGCTGTGAGCGGCCGCTGGGCGACTACAAGCGCGCCGTGGATCGGCTGGCGATTGATGCCGGCCTCGACGGGATCGCCTTCCCGGCCGCCGGGGCCGTCGCCTACGCCCGCGAGCGCGGTCGGGAGCCGCAGTTTATCGACGCCTGTTGCGGCGTTATCTGGTAGGAGAATTTCAGGGAGGGTTTCACCCTCCCTGGCCCTCCCCGCAAGTGGCGTCGTCTGGTAGGAGCACACCATGGCCCGCGTCACCGTCCCAATGAACCAGCAGGCCGAGCAGTTCCAGATCAGCCCGGAGCACGTCCGCATCAGCACGGCCGCCGCGATGGCCCTGGGCCTGAAGCGCGGGCGGATCTACCGCGATGCGGCCTGCGGCTGCATCAACCTGATCCAGAATTACCCCGAGGGCTGCTACGCCAACTGCGCTTACTGCGGCCTGGCCCGCGAGCGCCCCGGCGACCCCGAGGCGAACAGCTTCATCCGCGTGGCATGGCCGCTCTATACCACCGCCGAGATCGTCGAGCGTATCGCCACCAAGGAGGCGAGCGGCGAGGTCGGCCGAGTCTGCATCTCGCAGGTTCACGACCGGCGAGCCTATCCGGATCTGCTCGCTATCCTCGACCAGGTTCACGCGGCGGCCCCGCAGGTGCCCATCGCGGCCCTGGTGAGCGCGGAGCTGCTTGACGAGACGAAGCTGCGCGAGATCAGAGATCACGGCGCGGACAGCATCGGCATCGGGCTCGACGGGGCGAGCGAGGCGATCTTCAACCAGACGCGGGGCACGGGCGTGCGCGGCCCGCACACCTGGGCCGGCCACTGGCAGATCGCCCGCCTGGCCCGCGCAATCTTCGGCCCGCTCAAGGTCAACCTGCACGTCATCGTCGGCCTCGGCGAGACGGATCGCGAGCTGGTGGAGCTGCTCTACCAGCTGCACGACGAGCAGATCGCGGCCTACCTGTTCGCGTTCAACCCCGAGCCGGGGACGGCGCTCCAGCACGCACCGCGCGCGCCGCTCGATCGCCACCGCCGCGTCCAGCTGGCCAAGTTCCTGATCGAGGAGCGTGGGCTGCCGCGCGGCGCGGTGCGCTTTGGCGAGGCGGGCGCGATCACGGGAATCGCGGCCCCCGCCGGGCTGGTGGAGGCGGCGATCACCTCGGGTGAGCCCTTTATGACCGACGGCTGCCCCGACCGCCACGGCACGATGACCTGCAACCGGCCCTACGGCTCGTACCGGCCCGGCGAGCCCTTCCGCGACTACCCCTTCACGCCGAACGCCGATGATCTGGTGGTGATTCGCGGCGAGCTGGGCATCGCCGCGATCACTGCGGGCGAGATCACGTTCGTGTAACGTACCGTAGGGGCGCAGCAGCAGGATGCCGGGTTGCGCAAAGCGCAGCCCGGCATCCTGCTGCTGCGCCCCTCCATTGGGATGTCACCATGTCCGACCCTATCCGCCTGATCGACCTCGGAGCGGCCCCGTTCTGGCAGACCCAGGCGGTCTACCACGCCGTGGCCGGGCTCATGGGCGAGCGCACGCCGGACACGATCATCCTCACCAGCCCGCGCACGCCCTACCTCTGCCTGGGCTACCACGACTCCTACGATGGCGTACTCGACCCGGAGGCGGTGGCGCGACGCGGGCTGCCAGTGATGCGCCGGCGGGTGGGCGGCGGCACGACCTACCTCGACGCCGAGCAGATCTTCTACCAGTGCGTGTTTCATCGCCGGCGCGTGCCCGCGATGTTCAGCGCGGTGTACGCCAAGATGCTGGCCGCGCCTCTGGCAGTGCTGCGCGACCTGGGGCTGCCGGGCGAGCTGCGTCACACGGTGGAGCTAGAGGTGGCGGGCCAACGGGTGGCCGGGATCGGCGGGGGGTGTATCGGCGAGGCGTCGGTGGTGGTGGGCAACCTGCTGCGTGACTTCGACTACCAGGCGATGGCTGAGGTCTGGCGCGCGCCCTGGCCGGGGTTCCGCGCGCTGGCCGCCGAGGCCCTTGGCGAGCGGGTGACGACGCTGCGCCGCCTGGGGGTTGGTCTGCCGCTGGATGAGATCGCGCGCCGGCTGCGGGTGGCCTTCGCCGAGGCCCTGGGCCGTCCGCTGCTGCCTGGCCGCCTGACGACCGCCGAGGCGCGCTATGCGCGACGGCTCGGGGCGCGTATGCTCGCGCCCGGGTCTGTCGATCCGTGCGATCGTGGTGGGGCGCCGCAGGGCGCGCGTCCGCTGAAGGTGGCCGGTGGGGTCTATATTCACGCGGTGGAGTCTGATCTGGGCGGGTGCCGGCTGCGCATGAGCCTGCGCGTTCACGGCGAGGCTATCGTCACGGCGCGCGTCGAGCCGGTCCCTGGGCTAGACCACACGGCGATCGAGCGGGCCCTGGACGACACACCCCTCGCGACCTGGCAAGACGTGATAGCGCTGCGCGCCGACGCGATGCGCGTGATCAGCGCTCCTCCGGCTGCGTGACCTGGAGCTCGGCGAGCTCGCCCATCTCCCGGAGGTAGGCGAAGGTCTTCTGGGCCTCCTCCTCGTCCACCTTGCTGATGGCGAAGCCCACATGGACGATCACATAGTCGCCGACCTGCACCTCCGGGGTGTAGGCAAGGCAGATCTCCTTGATGATGCCGCCGAAGCTGGCTTTTCCCATCGTCATGCCGAGCGGGTTGGGGGTGATTTCAATAACCTCTCCGGGCACGCCAAGACACATTGGCATCCTCCATCAGTGAAGCGTATCCCTATCCTATCACCGTCCATCATCGAAGGTGATGCGTGTTTGCTACCCTCAGTTGCGGTCGGCCTACGCAGGTGCGGGCTGTAACTATCTGCGTCGCCGCCGCATCAGATAGGCAGTGGACGATGCGGACGTGATGTGAGACAAGGACACCATCATGGGACTGATGCAGGATAAAGAT
>JBAXES010000288.1:0-5856 GCA_037140315.1 Chloroflexales bacterium | reverse complement strand
CAACGGTACCACAAAAGCCATTCTCGTTCCCGGTCAGTTTTGGCGAAGGTATTGATGTGAGAGGTGTTAATCATACACGTCATGCGAGGCGAGGCATCTACCCCAGCTTCCTGCAGACCCTTCGCTTCGATCACGGTGACATGTGAGTGGTGATGCCCACATAGACAGCGTTACTTCTGCGGTATTACGTATTGTGCTTCTTCGCGGTATTGCGATATTACCATTCATCACCTCGTCTGCTCACAATCAGACGCCCCGACTGGCCGAACCTCCTAGATGACCGTTGTTGTGTCGGATCCAACAGCACAGCGATCTGATAGTGGAGGTTGAGCCTTTGCATATTTTGCTGGTTGAGGACAACCCTGGCGACGCTCGGCTGATCAGCGAGCTGCTGGTTGGCGAGACGTATCGGCTTCACGTGGTTGCGCGGATGTCCGAGGCCCTGGATCGGCTGGCCCACGGCGGCTTCGTCGCCGTCCTGCTCGATCTCTCGCTGCCCGACAGCCAGGGGCTCGATACGGTTGTGCGGGTCGCTGCGGTCTCTGAAGCCCCGGTGGTCGTGCTGACCGGCTTGGATGATGAGGATATGGCGCTCAGCGCCGTGCGGGCGGGGGCGCAGGACTACCTGATCAAGGCCGAGGTGACGACGCCGCTCCTGTTGCGGGCCATCCGCTACGGGCGGGAGCGCCGGCACAGCGTGACGGAGACCCGCCTCCATACCGCCATCTTCGACTCGATCTCCGAGGGCATCCTGATCACCGACGTTGATGGGCGGATTGTGACCATCAACCCGGCGGTGACGCAGATGACCGGCTACGTGGATGTGGATCTGATCGGGAATAGCCCGCGCATACTTCAGTCGGGGCGTCACGACCGGCAGTTCTATCAGGACCTGTGGGCCGACCTGATCGCCGAGGGGCACTGGAAGGGGGAGGTCTGGAACCGCCGCAAGACGGGCGAGGTCTTCCCGCAGCGGCTGACGATCAACGCCGTGCGCAATAGCGTGGGCCTGATCACGCACTATGTTAGCGTGATGATGGACATCACCAAGGAGAAGCAGGCTGAGGATCGGCTCTTCTTTCGGGCCACCCACGACGCCCTGACCGGGCTGCCGAACCGCGATCACTTCCACGGTCGCCTGATCCACGAGATCTCTCGCTGCGAGCGCGATGGCGGGATGCTGGCGCTGCTGATGATCGACCTGAATCGCTTCAAGCAGGTCAACGACATGCTCGGCCATAGCAGCGGCGATACGGTGCTCCAGACGACCGCGCAGCGCCTGCTCAAGTGCGTGCGGAAGACGGACCTGGTGGCGCGGCTCGGCGGCGACGAGTTTGTGATCATCCTTGAGAGTATCCCGAACGTTTGGACCTGTGCTCGTATTGCTGAGACGATCATTCACGCCGTGGCGGAGCCGATCACGCTCGGCGACCAGCCCTGGGAGATCGGTGCCAGCATTGGCATTAGCCTATGTCCACGTGACGGGTATGCTGTTGATCGGCTCATTGATCACGCCGACGTAGCGATGTATCGCGCAAAGCAGAGCGGAAAGGGCTACGCCTTCTTTTAGCGCGTTCGGCATGCCAATCGTCAGCTGTCAGACATGAATAATCCCACCGACACTAAGATCTTGCTCATAGAGGACAACCCTGGTGATCGCCGGTTAATACTGGAGGTTCTGTACGAGATCAACGCCCTCGCACAGGCATCAGCGCAGTATCAGCTCGCTACCGCCGACCGGCTGGATCGAGGGATGGAGGCACTCGCCGCCGTACAGCCCGACCTGATCCTGCTTGATCTCTCGCTGCCCGACAGCAGCGGCCTGGCGACCGTCGTGGCCCTGGTGGAGGCGGCCCCAGATATATCGGTGATTGTGCTGACCGGCCTCGATGACGAGGAGCTGGCGATCAAGGCGCTCCAGAGCGGCGCGCAGGATTATCTGGTCAAGAGCGAGATCAGCGCAGGCCTGCTGCGGCGCGCCCTGCCCTACGCGATCGAGCGCAAGCGGGGCGAGGTGCGGATTGAGCGCAAGGCGCGCCACCTCGCGGCCCTGCGCAGCATTGATATCGCGATCGCGGCGGGCGGCGATCTTGTGCAGACGCTCGCTATCTGCGTCGAGCACGTGATCAGCGAGCTTGGCGTAGCGGTGGCCAGCATCCTGGCGCATAACCCCGACACACAGAGCCTCGACTATATGGTCGGGCGCGGGCCAGACCCGTTGATCGCGCTCCAGGCACACCGGCAGATCGGGGCGGGGCTCGCTGCGCAGTCGGTGTGCGAGCAGCGGGTGGCGTGGGCCAATATACAGGATGGCGACATCACCGGCCTTCCGGCGAGCGTCGGCCGCTGCTATATGGCGGTGCCGCTCCTGGCGAAGGGCAGGGTGAAGGGCGTAGTAGAGCTGATTCATGCGGCCAGTGCGGCGGAGGATCCTAGCTGGGTCGCGATGCTGGAGGCGCTGGCCGGCCAGACGGCGATCGCGATCGATAACGCGGAGCTCTACGAGGGCCTCCAGCGCTCAAACCGCGATCTGGCAAACGCCTATAACGCCACAATCGAGGGCTGGTCGCGGGCGCTTGACCTGCGCGATCGAGAGACGGAAGGCCACAGCCAGCGGGTCACCAACCAGACCCTCAAGCTCGCGCGGGCGGCGGGCATCGCCGAGGCGGATCTGGTGCATGTGTGGCGCGGCTCCCTGCTGCACGACATCGGGAAGATGGGCGTCCCCGATCAGATTCTGCTCAAGCCGGGCCCGCTGACCCCGGAGGAGTGGGAGATCATGCACCGCCACCCGCAGCTGGCGGTCGATCTGCTGGCACCGATCGCCTACCTGCACCCCGCGCTCGACATCCCCTACTGTCATCACGAGCGCTGGGACGGCACCGGCTACCCGCGCGGGCTGAAGGGCGAGCAGATCCCGCTGGTGGCCCGGCTCTTTGCGGTGGTGGATGTCTGGGACGCGCTGCGCTCTGACCGGCCCTATCGCGCGGCCTGGTGCGAGGAGAAGGTCCGCGCGCATATTCAGTCGCTGGCGGGCAGCCACTTCGACCCAGCGGTGGTCGATCTGTTTCTCACGGTGGTTGATGAGGGGTAGCGCGCCTTGCGCGCGGGCTCACCCCCCACCGCCGTACCCCCGCTATGCCTGATACGCCGCCTCGAGCCGCGGCGTGATCGCCCGCCAGTCGTAGCGGGCGACCATATGGGCGCGCCCGGCCGCCCCGAGCCGCCGGCCGAGGGCCGGGTCGCCCAGCAGGCGCAGGGCTGCGGCGGCGAACCCGCCCGGGCTCGCGCCGATCAGCAGGTGCTCGCCGTCGCGCAGGCCCTCCACGCCCTCGGCGCCCATCGGCGTACACACCACCGGCGCCGCCAGCGACAGGGCCTCCAGCAGCTTCAGGCGCGAGCCGCCGCCGATGCGCATCGGCACCACGTAGGCGGCGGCCCCGGCCACGTAGGGCCGCACATCATCCACCTCGCCCACGACGATCACCGACTCTCCGTTGTGCAGGCTGCGCACCGCCGGGGCCGCCGCCCGGCCGACCAGCACAAAGCGGGCGTCGGGGCGGCTGGCCCGGATGCGCGGCAGCACCTCGCCGGCGAACCAGATCGCCGCGTCGATGTTCGGCCGGTAGTCCAGGGTCGCCGTGAAGAGCAGGTCGGCCGGGCCGCCGACGGGCGCGGCCCCGGGGGCGAAGCGCGTGGTGTCGACGCCGTTCGGCACCACCCGCAGGTCGGCGCGGGGCGCCAGGTGGGCCATGGCCAGGCGATCCTCGTCCGACACCACCAGCACCCGGTCGAACGCGCGCAGCACGCGGGCCTCGTAGGCGGCCAGCTTGCGTCACTGGGCCAGGGAGTAGACGCCGGCCAGCAGGGCCCGCGGCCGCGCGCCGAGGCCGCGGCGCAGGTCGCTCAGGGCCGCCCGGCGCTGGAGCAGGTACTCGGCGTTGAACTGGTCGAGGGCGATCAGCGGCGCGCCGAAGCCGCGGGCGATCAGGCCGTAGCCGGCCATCTCCAGGCTCGCGGCGTGCACCAGATCGAACCGCTCGGCGGCCAGCGTGCGGCTGAGCGCGGCGCGGTAGGCCGGGGCGGCGTTGCGCAGGGCCAGGTCGGGCAGCGGGCTGGCCAGGGTCGTCCAGGCCCGACGGGCGAGCGAGCGCGGCGGCGGCCCGATCACCGTGGCCAGCCGGCAGATCGCGCGCAGGGGGGCCATCGCCGCCACCGCCGCCGCGTCCGGCGCGAAGCTCAGGCAGGTCACCTCGTGGCGCGCGGCCAGCCCGGCCATCAGGTTCGAGATCCGCAGCGCGCCGCCGCCCCGCGCGGGGTAGGGCGGGTATGGGGACAGCAGGAGGATGCGCATCTAAAAGATCGACAGGTAGTGCTCGACCTCCCAGGCCGACACGAAGGAGCGGTAGCTCTCCCACTCCTGCTGCTTGGCGTCCACAAAGCGCTCGTAGACATTGGCCCCGAGGGCGGCCTGGATGACCTCGTCCTCGCGCAGGGCGTCGAGGGCGGCGTTGAGCGAGCTGGGCAGGAGCGACAGGCCGCGGGCGCGCGGGTCGATATGGAAGAGATCCTCCTCGGCGGCCTCGCGCAGGGTCAGCTTGCGCTTGATCCCGTCTAGCCCGGCCGCGAGCATCACCGCGTAGGCCAGGTAGGGGTTGCAGGATGGGTCGGGGCAGCGCAGCTCGATCCGCGTGCTCTGCTGGCGCCCGGTGGTGATGCGCGGCACGCGCACCAGGGCCTCGCGGTTCGTGCGCCCCCAGGAGACATAGACCGGGGCCTCGAAGCCGGGCACCAGCCGCTTGTACGAGTTCACCAGGGGCGCCAGGATGACACACATGCCGCGGGCGTGGGCCAGCAGCCCGGCGATAAACTGGCGGGCCACCTTCGAGAGCCCGTAGGCGTCAGTGTCGTCGGCGAAGACATTTTTGCCCGTGGCCAGGTCGGTCAGGCTCTGGTGGACATGCATGCCGTTCCCGTTCACGGCGGCCAGCGGCTTGGGCATAAAGGTGGCGTAGAGCCCGTTCAGCTGGGCGATCGCCTTGAGGGCCACCCGCGCCGTCACTGTGTTATCGGCCGAGCGGATGGCCTCCGTCACCCGCAGGTCAATCTCGTGCTGGCCGGCAGCCACCTCGTGATGCGCCGCCTCAGTGACGATCCCCATCTCACCCAGGGCGCGCACCATCTGGCGGCGGATGAGGGTGGCCTGATCGGTGGAGACATCGAAGTAGCCGGCGTTGTCGTGGGGCAGTGCAGTGCTATTGCCCTGCGCGTCGCGGCGAAACAGAAAGAACTCTAGCTCGGGGGCCACGTTAAACCCATAGCCCAGATCGGCGGCCTGCTTCATCACCACCGACAGGACGTGGCGCGGGTCGCCGGCGAAGGGCTTGCCGTCGGGCGTGTAGATACTGCAGATCAGCCGGGCAGTTAACAGGCCATCGTGCTTATCCCAGGGGATCAGTGTGTACGAGGAGAGATCCGGCACCAGGTACATATCGCTCTCGATCACGCCCATACGGGCGAAGCCCTCGATCGCCGAGCCATCGAACCAGACGCCGTGGTCGAGCGCATCGGCCAGCTCCTCCGCCGGGATGGTGACGGTCTTAACCATCCCGAGAATATCGGTGAACTGGAGGTTCACAAAGGCGACGTGGTGATGCGCGACGTGGGCGAGCAGGTCGTAACGCGAATTTCCCCTCATGGCGCGGGTGCTCCTCTGTGCGGCTGGGCGTGCAGGTATTTTACCATACCGCCCCCCCGCAGCGCGCCCGGCCGGATTAGGTATAATCACCAGAGGCTAGGCGCAATACCTTGCAAATACGCTGATCGCGCACCCTCACCCCCAGCCCCTCTCCCGCA
>JBAXES010000287.1:0-5859 GCA_037140315.1 Chloroflexales bacterium | reverse complement strand
CGCAGCGTGGTCGCCCTGGCCGCTCTGCTCATCGCCACCCTCGTCGCCGCCCTCGCCTGGGGCGCGGCCGCACCCCAGGCCAGCGCCGCC
This sequence comes from Chloroflexales bacterium, assembly GCA_037140315.1. Taxonomy (GTDB): domain Bacteria; phylum Chloroflexota; class Chloroflexia; order Chloroflexales; family Chloroflexaceae; genus Oscillochloris. The sequence continues at coordinate 5,769 of JBAXES010000287.1, read as the reverse complement.
GATGGCCTCACCTTTAAGTCTGCCCCGCGCATCTCGCAGGAGAGCTTCAGCGCCATCCTCCAGCGCGCCGGGTCGCCCGCCGCCCCCGAGGCCGCCGCCCTCTACACGATCATCACCTCCTACGAGCTCGACCCCGCCGTCGCCCTGGCCTTCTTCCAGCACGAGTCCTCGTTCTGTCAGATCGGCGCCTGCGCCAACGGCAACCTGCATAACTGGGGCATGCTGCGCCGCCCGGTGAAGGCAGAGCGCGGGGCAGGCTCGTCCGGCGGGTTTGTGCGCTATGCCTCCTGGGAGGACGGCACGCGGGATTGGTGTGAGCTGATCGTATTTCGTTATGTCAATTCAGGACTAGAGACCGTCGAAAAGGTCATCCCGATCTACGCGCCAAACAGCGACAGCAACACCCCCGACGCCTACGTCAATACGATCCGGCGCGTGGTGGCCACGTGGTCCGGGCACCGCTTCGAGCCCGCCGTCGACCTACACGTCTACACGGGCAGCCTCGACCAGGCCCTGGTCAGCGAGACCTTCGGCTCGGCCGGGATCACCTACCACCCGACATGGGCCTTCCACACCTATATGCTCGACCAGGCCCGCGCCGGGCGGCCCCTTGGCGCGCCCATGGACGACAGCCGGGTCATCACCGTCGGCGACAGAAAGTTTGCGGTGCAGGTCTTCGCCCAGGACACGCTCTACACGCCGATCGCCACCGACGAGAATGATACGAACTGGTCGGACGTGCGCCGCCTGAGCGATCTGATCCTGATACCGGGAGGTGCGCCCACAGCCGCACCCACGGCACCGGCACCGTAGCTCTCTCGGCCCCCCGTGGGCGTAGCAGCAGCGCAGCGGCTGGGCGCAGGGCGGCCAGCCGCTGCGCTGCTGCTACGCCCCAACAGGCACCGCCTCGCCGGCGCGGTAGGCCGTCCGCGATCCATCGCGACCGATCAGCACCACCGACTGACGCCCGCTGACCTCCCAGGGTCCGTCGGGGCGCAGCTTGATCAGGGCCGTGTCCTCATCGACCCCCACCAGATGTACGCCCTCCGGCGCCGACCCCATGATCGCGCGGAAGACCTCGGCCCCAACAAACCCAGCCATCCGGTCGAAGTGGGGCATCACGGCGATCTGTGGGGCCACGCCCATAGCGGCGATCCAGCGCGGCGGCTGGCCGGCGACGATGCTGCGCACGCGCAGGGTGTAGCCGCTCATCATCATGGCCCCAGCGCTACAGCCGGCGATCCCGGCGCCGCCCGCCCGCCGCTCGGCGATGATCGCCCATGCCAGGGTGTCACGCAAAGTCTCGACGAGGTGCTCGGGGTTGCCGCCCGAGAAGTAGAACAGGTCGGCGGCCCCCAGCTGCGCCAGGATATCCGGCCTGTCGGTGTCAGCGCGGGAGACCAGGGGCATAGGCAGGGGTTCGGCGCCCAGGGCGGTAAAGTGCTCCACCCCCATGCGGTTCCAGCGCTCGGGCATGCCCGGCTCCAGGCCGCTGGCCGCCGGGATCAGCGCAACCCTCGGGCGGGCCACGCCCAGGGCCGACAGCAGCAGCCGGTCGGTCACATCCATCGCCGAGGTGTACTCGCCCGACCCAAGCAGGGCGATCGGGCCGTGATGCGCGTTCATCATTCCCCATCCTCATTTATATCAACGCTCACATGATACTGCGCATGTCATGCTGAGTATCCAATGGCCCGGCGGCCAGTGTCGCCGGGAGCAACATCTTCGCCGGTCACCCCGAGCGCAGCGAGGGGTCTTCCCATAACGGTAGCTGGAAGATTCCTCGCTGCGCTCGGAATGACCGGTGCGCGGGATGTCTCTCAGGAATGCAGCGAAGCATCTTCCAGTTGCGTGAATGGGAAGACCCCTCGCTTCGCTCAGGGTGACAGGATGCACGGGATCAATCAAGATTTGATATTATGCGTGATCATGCCCGATATGCCGATGCGGGTGCGCGTGGAGCTCACCGTCGGCGTGGGCGTGGCGGTGCGTGTGGATCAGGTTGGTGCGCTGGAGCAGGTCGTCGTCACGCAGCAGATCTGCGGGAGGCCCCTCGGCCACAATCCGGCCGCCCTGAAAGATAAAGGCGTCGTCGGCGATCTCCTCGACAATGTCGAGATCATGCGTGGTGGTGATCACCGTCTTAGCGCCACCGCCCCAGCCGACCAGGAAGTCGACCACCTGGCTCTGGCTGCGCGGGTCGAGGGCCGCCGTCGGCTCGTCCATCAGCAGCACCTCGGGGTCGAGGATGAGCACCGAGGCCAGGGCGACCCGCTTCTTCTCACCGCCCGAGAGCCGGTGGGGAGAGCGATCCTTCAGGTGCGTGATCTGCATCAGGTCGAGCATCGCGGCCACCTTGCGGCGGATCTCGTCCTTCGGCCAGCGCAGCTGGAGCGGGCCAAACGCCACCTCGTCGAAGACGGTCGGGTTGAAGAGCTGCACGTCGGGGTTCTGGAAGACCAGGGCCACCCGCCGGCGGAAGGCGAAGGCAAAGTCATCGTCCTGGAAGCGCTCCTCGGTCAGCGCCTCGCCGAAGGCCAGGGCCTGGCCCGAGGTCGGGAAGTACAGCCCATCGAGGATGCGCAGCAGGGTAGACTTGCCGGAGCCGTTCGCACCCATAATCGCCACCCGCCTGCCGCGCGGGATCGTCAGCGAGACGCCCTTGAGCGCCGTCACGTCGGCGTTATAGGCGTAGGTCACCTGCTGGATATCAAAGACTATATCAGTCACACATAGCTCCTTATCACAGACGCCCGAGCAAGAGCGCCGCGCCGGCTGCCAGGGCGAACCCGGCCAGGGCCAGCCAATCGCCCCGCCGCATCGCAAACTCATCCAGCGTGTAGACCTCGCCGCGGAAGCCGCGCGACTGCATCGCCATATAGATGTCGCCGCTGAGCTGGAACGACTTGCTCAGCAGCACGCCCACGCTGGCACCTGCGAGCCGGCGCTGGTCTGGGCCGGCGAGCCGGCCGACCATCCGGCTCTGGCGCGACTCGAACATGTCGCGGGCGATCTGGAGCATCAGGAAGATGTAGCGGTAGGTCATCCCCAGGATCACCACGCCTACCACCGGCACCCGCAGCACCCGCAGCGCCTTGAGCACGTGGGTCCACGGCGTGCAGAGGATGAGCAGCAGCGAGAAGGTGGCCGCCGTCTCGACACGGGTGATCAGGTAGGTTGCACCGGAGACGCCCTGCGCCGTGATCGCCCAGCCGATCAGCGGCAGCCGCACGATCGGCTGGCCGGGGGTGATGAAGATCGCCGGCAGCGCCAGCACGCCGGTGAACAGCAGCGCCGGCACCCAGACCCGGCCCACCAAGGTGCGCAGCGGCACCTGTGACAGGCGCGCGAGCAGCATCGCCCCCGCAAAAAGCCCGAGGATCACCATGATATTGCGCGAGAGGGCCGCAGCCGTCAGCAGCGCGAGCATGCCAACGACCTTCACCCGCGGGTCGACCCGCTGGAGCAGGCCATCGGCCTGGGCCAGCTCCTCGGCGTAGAGCGACTGCTCCATCGCATCGGCTAGGCCGATGATGGTGCGCTCCACAAAGCTCCTGCGCCGCTTCCGCGCCGGGGCGGCGCGCTGCGTCTCAACCACTGTCATACACACTCTCTCTACCAGAGAGGGAGAAGTTTTTCGGGGAGGGACAAGCCCTCCCCGAGCCCCTCCCAATCCCTATTGATCGCCGCAGGCAGTTTGCCGCACCACCTCGCATCGCGTCCCCCCTCTCCCGCTGCTGCAGGAGAGGGGGCCAGGGGGTGAGGGCCTTTCACGCCGAGCCGCCGCCGGATGCCTTCGGGTCGATCTTCCGCCCGCCGCCCACCAGCTGGGCGACCCAGCTGATCAGCAGGAAGGCCAGCAGGATCAGCCCGCCGCCCACCAGCGCCGAGATCACATAGCCGATCCGCTGGAGGCTTACATTCTGCGTGCGGAACGGGTCGTAGTCGGGGAGCACGGCGCTCCAGACGCCCGAGAGTCGCTCAAGGCCGGGCGGCACCGCCGCAGGCGGCGCGACATCGCCCGACCCGGCCTGGATCTCCTGGCGGGTCTGGGTGTTGGCGAAGTCTGCCGGTGCCCATTCGCCCCAGGCGGTGCCGGTCGCCACCAGGCCCAGCGGCGACAGGATCATCATGACCGCGAGCATGATCAGCAGGGGCCGCACGGCCCGCCAACCGCCGCGCTGCGCAACCTCCGCCATGCCCTCCTCGGCGGCGCCGGGGGCGGTGAGCTTGAGCAGCGTGGGCTCAGACCGCTGAAGGTAGGCCACCACGCCGCCGCTCACCACGAGCTCGGCCAGGCCGGCAATCGTGAGGTGGCCGAGCAGCATCGCCGGGATCGCCACGCCCAGCGGGTAGGGCGCGTAGAGCGGCGCGCCCGAGGCGTCGTGGAAGAGCGCCGGCTGGATGCCAAACTCGATCGCCGCCAGCAGCGCGGCCACATTGATCGCCAGATAGCCGGCGACCGCCGCCGCCACAACCCGCCGCGGCGAGCTGATCGCGGCCCGCCCGGAGATCATCCGGTAGGCCACGTACGCCACGAGCGACCCGACGATCGCCATGTTGAAGCAGTTCGCGCCAAATGCGGTGATCCCGCCATCCCCGAAGAACAGCGCCTGGATGAGCAGCGCGACCGATATCGCGAGGATCGAGGCCCACGGCCCCAGCACAATCGTCGAGACCGCCATCCCCACCGCGTGGCCGGTGGTGCCGCCGGGCAGCGGCAGGTTAAACATCATGATCACAAATGAGAACGCCGCAAACACCGAGAGCAGCGGCACCAGCCGCGTGCTCAGCAGCCGCTTGATCTTGCTGAATGCCGTGTACCAGAACGGCGCAGATGCCGCATACAGCGCTGCGCACGTCGATGGGCTGAGGTAGCCATCAGGGATGTGCATACGCCTCTCCTCTAGATAGATAGGTATAGCTTCTACCACTAGTTGCATCTGTATTATACGGCAGATAAGTATGCTTGTACACACAAAAGTTGACGCCAGATCTCACCAGGCCTATAATTGATGCCACATCCGCCAAAGGCACGCAGCACATGAGCGACTACGACGACCTCATCCACAACCTTCGGACACGCGGACACCGGCTCACACCACAGCGGCGGCTCGTGCTTGAGGCCCTCCAGCACGTCGACCACCACATGAGCGCCGATGAGATCGCCCAGAGCATCACCGCCCGCTACCCGAGCATCTCGGTGGATCCGACCACCATCTACCGCACCCTGCGCTGGCTGCGCGACGTAGACCTGGTCAGCGAGACGAGCCTGGGCCAGAACCATATGGTCTATGCCCTGCTCAGCCACCACGACCACCACCACCTGGTGTGCGAGGTGTGCAACCGGGTGATCGAGATCGACCCGCTCATCCTTGAGCCGGTGCGCCTAGAGCTCGTGTCCCGCTACGGATTCGCCGCCCGCCTGGCCCATATCTCGATCTTCGGGCTCTGCGCCGACTGCCAGGGCGGCCATGCGGTGCCCCGCTAGTGTATTGTTATGATAAGCGAGTTTCCAAGCACCATCACCATCGACGACACAGAGCTGCACCTACGGGTCGAGCGCAAGGCAGTGAAGAACGTCAACGCGCGCATAGGCGCGAGCGGCATGCAGGTGAGCATCCCGCTGCGCCTGGATCGGGCCGAGGCCCTGCGGATCATCGACGAGCTCGCCCGCCGACTGCTGCGACGCCAGCGCGCCCACCAGATCAACCGCGAGGACGACCCCACCGAGCTCGCCCGCCGCATCGCCCAGCGCTTCCCCAAGCC
>JBAXES010000286.1:0-5861 GCA_037140315.1 Chloroflexales bacterium | reverse complement strand
CGGTGGATAGCCGGCTGTTTCGGCTTAGCTCAGGCCGTGCCAGCGCAGCAGGCCGTCGCGGAGCGGCCGGAGAAGCTCCTGCCCGCGCAGGTGCTCCAGCCACAGCTTCGGGATCGCGTCCACCCCATCCCTAATGCCGGCAATTCCGCCAGCCACACAGGCTGTGGTATCGGTGTCGTGGCCCAAGGCGATGGCCGCTCGGACGACGGCCGGGTAGGAGCCGGCGGACTGAACCTGGTACGCCCCGCGCAGGGTGTCGACGACGTAGCCACTCCCGTTGCCCTCGTGCGGCTCGTCCGGCCGCACTGACCACTCCAGCTCGGCCCGCTCGGGAGAGCCGTGGGGCGAGAGCTCGCGCAGCCGGGCGACCGCAGCGCCCCACGGCTCGCCTCGTCCGTCAAGGGTCATGCGGGCCCACAGGCAGTACAGCGCACAGCAGACCTGGGCGCGCGGGTGGCCATGGGTGACCAACGACTGGCGCTGCACGTCAGCGACCAGCGCGTCGTCGTCGCCACGGTGCCAGAGGGCAAGAGGCAGCACCCGCATGAGCGAGCCGTTACCGTTGGCATGCACGTGGCTCGGCCCAGCCTGCGCTGGCGCGACCCCGGCCCGCAACTCCGCCAACGCCACGCCCGTCTGGACGCCGACGTCGAACACGACCCCGTCGACGGCCAGAAAGCCCTGCTCGTACCAGGCGAGCAGCCCGCGGGCGAAGTCGTCGAGGTCGAGCCGGCCGCAGCGCAGCAGCGACTCGAGCAGCACCAGGGCCTGGGCGCCATCGTCGGACCAGGCGCCGGGCGGGGCGCTTGCGTGGGCGCGCACGAATCCCGCGGGCGGGGTGATATCGATGGCGGCGAGCGGCGGCAGATCCTCGGGCCGATGGAACTCATAGGGCACGCCGATGCAGTCGCCGACGAGCAAACCCATCAGCCCGCCCAGGATGCGGTCACGTCGAGCAATCATAGCGAACAGCTCCAGTCGCATCATACGTCGACGCCCTGCGCGCCGAGGGCTGCGCCATAGGCGGCTGCGTGCTATGCTAGCATAGCATCTGGCAGAGGCGAATGGGGAGGCGAGCGATGAGCGGACCGCGGGAGATCATCATCGAGCAGATCATTGCCGTCCTGCGGCCCTTCGGCGCGGTCATCTTCGATCGGCAGCCGCTATGTATCGCGCCGTATTGGGAGGCCGTGGCCGCAGCGGTGCCACCCGATCTGGCGCCCTTCGCGGATGTAATCGCGCGTATCCCCAGTCGCTTCTTCACGCTCGATATCGCCCAGCACACCGATGGCCACTGGCTGATTATCGAGCTTGGCGACGCGCAGGTGGCCGGTCTGCAGCCCAGGGTTGATGTGGACGCCTTCTACGCAACGCTCGCCGCTGGCATCGACCGATGACGACGGGAACGCTACCCATGCCTGATGTGCTCCTTATCACCGGCGCGATGGCGGCCGGGAAGTCGAGCCTGGCCCAGGCGCTAGCCGAGCGGCTGCCGCGCAGCGTACATCTGCGCGGCGACGTCTTCCGGCGCATGATTGTTGGCGGTCGGGCCGCCATGAGCGTGCCGCTCAGCGATGAGGCCGAGCGCCAGCTCGACCTGCGCTACCGCCTGGCCGTCGACGCGGCCCGCACCTACGTTGCCGCGGGGTTCACCGTGGTCTACCAGGACGTGATCCTCGGCCCAGTGCTTGGAGATGTCGTGCGGCGCTATGCCGGGCTGCGCCTGGCGGTGGTGGTGCTCTGCCCGCGCCCCGAGGTGCTGGCCGCCCGCGAGGCCGGGCGGGCCAAGCGCGGCTACCCCGACGCGGAGACGATCACGACCCTCGACTACGCCCTGCGCGCCGACACCCCACGGCTCGGGCTGTGGCTCGACACCTCCGACCTGCCGCTGGCTGAGAGCGTCGAGCAGGTGTTGGCCTGCCTGGCCGAGGCGATCATCGCCTGAGCTTGCAGCAATTTCCGAAAATACATATCAGTCTTTTCGGCGGTAGATCGCTGGTACGGTCAGGCTGCGGCGCGATTATGCCTGACGAAGATGAGCTGATCGTCGGACTCCCAGATGTGGTCCACACCGGCGCGGTAGCCGCGCAGCCAGAGCACGCCGTTGATACGGCGCAGATAGAAGCCCTTTGGAATGGTGTCGTCGTCAGACAGCGGTGCCGAGATGATCGTGATTGAGCCGCTTGGTGCCTGGTGCTGCCGGACGGGCTGCCCCACATAGCCTTCGGGCTGATCGCGATACTGCACGCGCAGGTGCGGCCCCAGCTCAAGCGGGCAGCGATCAAGGCCATAGTCGGCTGCGCGCGCAACGAGCGCGGCGGTGGTGGCCCCTTGCGGGAAGCCCAGTGCGCCGACGCTCAGCTCGACCGTCACGACCGCGTAGCGGGTCGCGGCGGTTGTGAAGCGCTCGCTCGCGAAGAGCTGCTCGGCCGACTCATTGAGGGCGATTGCATTGCGCTGCAATTCCTCTAGCAGCGCCGCCTTTGACAGGCCGCCCACCTGAACCGTTCGCGTGATGGTCGGGCTCGTGAGCTGCATGCGCGCCTATGATCTGCTATCCTGAGCGACACGACGCCGCGAGACGGAAGGCCGGGAGAATGCTGTGATGGAGTATACCACCCTGAAGGGCGAGCTACAGAGGAGATAACGATGGGCGGGACTCTGGCCCTGGTCGGGTCGGGCGAGTTTCTCGACGGGATGCGGGTGATCGACGCCGGGCTGCTGGGGCGTATTGCCCGCGGTGGCCGTCCGCACGTTGCGGTCATCCCGACCGCTGCGGTGCCCGACGGCCTGGCGGTCGTGGAGCGCTGGGCAGCCCTGAGCCGGACCCACTTCACCGCGCTCGGGGCCAGTGTCGATGTCATCCCGATCGGGGCGGGCGCGCGTGCCGATGACCCAGCGGTGGCCGAGCAGATCGTGGCGGCCGGACTGGTCTACCTCTCGGGCGGCAAGCCGGATTTCCTGCTCGACACACTGCGCGATACGCTGGCTTGGGCAGCCATCCGGGCGGTGCACGCCGCTGGCGGGGTCATCGTCGGCTGTAGCGCCGGGGCGATGGCGCTCGGCGCGGCGCTGGTCGCCGCGCGGCTGCGCTGGCCGCTGGCCACTCGGCCGGCCCTCGGGATGGTGCCCAATGTGTTGGTGCTGCCGCACTACGACGCTCTGCCCGGCCTGCTGCGCGGGTTGGCCCTGCGCGGCCTGCCGGCCGAGCTGACGGTGGTTGGTATCGACGAGGAGACGGCGCTGGTGCAGGTAGGCGCGGGCTGGCAAGTGCAGGGCCGGGCAGGAGTTGACGTACGACGAGGTGGGAGGCGGGAGCGATTTCGCAGTGGCGATATCGTCACGATCTGAGGGAGGGAAGGGTGCTGCATTCCCCTGATGACCTGCTCGCCGACCTTACCCGGCGCTATCAGGAGGCGTTTCCCACGCAGCTCCTCGGCCTGTACCTGGTTGGCAGCTATGCCGTAGGCGAGGCCACGCCGGCGAGTGATCTTGATGTGGTTGTCGTCTTCAACGCCCCGCTGGATGCGGCGGGCCAGGCGTGCTTTGCCGCAGTGCGCGCCACCTGTCAGCAGACGAGTCCGCTGCTGCTCGACTGCTCAGCGACCAGTCTGGATGCACTGCAGCGCGTGGGCGGGGTCTGGTTCCAGACTGCCAGCCGCCTGATCGCCGGCGACGACATCCGGCCGCTCGTCCCGCAGAAGCCGGCCGCCGCTCACGCCCGCGACCTGATGTACGCCGTCATCCCGCTGATCGCGCGGATGCGCGGCAGTCCGGCGACGCTGCGTATTCCGCTGACGTTTCCTGACCCCGTCGGCCCAATCGATGGCTACGACCAGCGCACGGTACAGATAGGCGCGTGGCGGCAGCCGGTGGGTACCAAAGATCTGGTCAGCACCGTGCTGGCGATCGCGAACGCGCTGACCTGGCAGACGGCTCGGCGCTACGTGGGCAGCGGCCGCAAGCGCGATATCCCTGAGCAGTACGCGCTGGTGATCGGCGATGGCTGGACCTCGCTGGTCGAGGCTGTGTTTTTCCGCTGCCGGGGCGACTGGGGCTACCAGATCCCCGCAGCGGTGGCCGAGCTCGCCGAGCTCCAGGGGATCTGCCGACGCGCCCTGGGCTTTGAGAACCACTTCCTAGCGATCTACCGAGGCTTTCTGGAGGCCGAGCAGCGCGACTCCGATCCGCAGGTGGCGGCGCGGGCGGCGCAGCGCGCGGCGATGTTTGTAGATGCACAGGAGCGATAGGAGGGCACATGGATGATCACGACAGTCTTGAGTCTGGCCAGGTGGCGCTGCTGGGCGTGCCCTGGGACGCCCACTCCTCGTTCCTGCGCGGGCCGACCCTGGCCCCGCGCCAGATCCGCGCCGCCCTGCACAGTGGCGCAATGAACCTCTGCGCCGAGAGCGGCCATGACCTCGGCGCCGACGAGCGCTGGCGCGATCTGGGCGATGTGGTGATCCCCGCCGGTGATGCGGCGGCCCTGGCGGCGATCCACACCGCGGCGGCGGCGGTGCTGGCGCGCGGCGCGCGGCTGCTGGCCCTGGGCGGCGACCACGCAGTGAGCTTCCCGCTGCTGCGGGCCTACGGCCAGGCCCACCCCGGGCTCACCGTGCTGCACCTCGACGCCCACCCTGATCTCTACGACGAGCTGGACGGCGACCGCCTCTCGCACGCTTGCCCCTTCGCCCGCGCCCTGGAGGAGGGCCGGATCACCCGGCTGGTGCAGGTCGGCATCCGCACGCTCAACCCGCACCAGCGCACCCAGGCCCAGCGCTTCGGCGTGGAGATCATCGAGATGCGGAGCTGGCGACCTGGCCTGGACCTCGGGCTGCGGGGGCCGCTCTACCTCTCGCTCGACCTCGACGCCCTCGACCCGGCCTTCGCGCCGGGTGTCTCGCACCACGAGCCGGGCGGCTTCACCACCCGCGAGGTGTTGGGCATCATCCAGTCGCTGCCTGTGCCCCTCGCCGGCGCCGACCTGGTCGAGCTGAACCCGGTGCGCGACCCGACGGGCATCACCGCCGCGCTGGCCGCCAAGCTGGTGAAGGAGATCCTCGCCCAGATGCTCGGCGGCGACCACGGGCCACCCGCCACCGCGCCGTGAACGCCCAGCGCACCATCATCCACCTCGACCTCGACCAGTTCTTCTGCGCGGTCGAGGAGCAGCGCGACCCCACGCTGAAGGGCACGCCCTTCGCGGTGGGCGGCTCGCCGGAGGGCCGGGGAGTTGTGGCCTCGGCGTCGTACGCCGCCCGCGCCTTCGGCGTGCGCTCGGCGATGCCCATGGCCCACGCAGGGAAAGCTAAAAGCTGAAAGCTGAAAGCTGAAAGGAGTGCTATGCAGGCCTGGGATGTAGAAATGCAGCGCCGGACAACGGCGTTTGCGAATGCCATCCTCGATAGTGTTGACCGCTTACCAAGCACGCGCTCGTCGAACATTATTGCCAATCAAGTCGGGCGCTCAGCAACCTCAGTGATGGCCAACCACGCCGAGAGTGCCCGCCCCAAGAGTGTCGCTGATAAAATTGCCAAACAGGGCACGGGTCTGCAAGAATTGCAGGAGACGCGAGCTTGGCTTGTACTCCTGCAACAGCGTGGCTATCTTGATGAGGCACTGGCGAACCAGTTAATTGGGGAAAACGACGAACGTATCGGCGGGTTCACGCGCGGCGCTGGACGTTTCGCCAGAGCAGACACGCGACCGTGCGCGCGACCACCCGGCGGGCGCTGATCGTCAGCGAGGGGCTGCACGCGACGGCGGCAGTCGATGTGGTCGCCCTACTCGATGCGCTGGAGGCGGAGCTGCGCGCGGTGGGCTTCGTCCCATCGCAGCGGGCGATCCTCACGGCGGACGCG
>JBAXES010000285.1:0-5862 GCA_037140315.1 Chloroflexales bacterium | reverse complement strand
GGTGCGCCAGCGGATCTTGGCGCCGCCGGCGGCGCCAAGATCCGCTGGCGCACCCGCCCGAGCGACGCTGCCGAGCAGAAGGTCTATGAGGAGCTGAACACCCTCGCCAACGACAAGCTCAAGGACAAGGGCATCACCGTCGCCTACGACCCGGGCGTGAACGACGCGAACTACTTCACCAAGATCCAGGCCGAGCTGGCGGCCGGCAACGCCCCCGACATCTTCTGGATCGGCGGCGCGAACCTGGCCGACTTCGTCAGCACGGGGCAGATTCTCGACATCAAGCCGCTGATCGACAAGGACAGCAGCTTCAAGATCGGCGACTTCTACGACAACGTGATCGGCGCCGTGAGCCACGACGGCAAGATCTACGGCCTGCCGCGCGACATCTCGACCCTGGTGGTCTACTATAACGCCGACATGTTCAAGGCGGCCGGCCTGCAGACGCCGGCGGAGCTGGCGAAGGCCGGCAAGTGGGATATGGCCGCGATGCTCGATGCGTCGAAGAAGCTGACCGACGCATCGAAGAAGCAGTATGGCATCGGCTTCGGCAACTGGTGGGGCCCCCAGCTCTACTTCATCAACGCCCAGGGCGGCAGCGCCCTCACCGCCGACCGCAAGGGCTGCGCCCTGAACACGCCCGAGGCGATCGCCGGCGCCAGCTACGTCCAGGGCCTCTACAAGGACAAGGTCGTAGCCCAGGACAAAGAGGATCTGTTCAACGCCGGCCAGGTGGGCATGTACCTCAACGGCCGCTGGTTCGCCCCTGGCGTGCGCACCAACGCCAAGTTCGCCTGGGATGTCGCCCCGATGCCGAAGGGCAAGGTCGACAGCACATGGCTCTTCTGGGGCCCCTACCTGGTGAATGCCAAGACGGCCAACCCCGACGCGGCGTGGGAGGTGCTGAAGATCCTGACCAGCGCCGAGGCCACCGGCAAGGTCGCCGCCCTGGGCACTAACATCCCGCCCCGTAAGGACGACGCCGCCGTCAAGGCCTTCCTCGGCTCCAACCCGCCCGCCAACAACCAGGCCTACCTGGACGGCATCCCCTCCGCCGCCCTTGAGGGCCCGGTGTGGGACGGCAACTGGAGCGACTTCACCTCCAAGATGGGCGGCCTGTGGGACAAGATGACCGCTGGGGAGATCACCCCGGAGGACTTCGGCAAACAGGCCTGCGAGCAAACCGCCGAGACCTTTAAGAAGTAAGGCCGCCGGCCCCCTGTCCCCCTCTCCCGCTACGCGGGAGGGGGGGAACACATGAGAATGTGGTGCGGCAAACTGCAACAGGCCCACACACCCGCCGGTAGGTGAGAAGGGAGATCTGATGAGCAAACAGGCCCAGGCAACGGTTGCCGCCAACTCGACGCCGAGGCGTACCAGCAGCAAACAGCTCCGCGAGACGCTCGACGCCTACAGCATGCTGCTGCCCACCATTCTCGGTGTGGCGATCTTCTTCGCGGTGCCGCTCGGCATCTCGCTCTACCTCAGCTTCACCGATGCACGGATCTTGGGCGACATCAAGATCGTCGGCTTTGCAAATTATGTCAAAGCGCTAAGCGACGAAGCCTTCTGGATCGCTTTGCGCAACACCTTTATCTTCTCGGTCTTCACGCTCTTCCTCTCCACCGTACCAGCGCTGATCATCGCCATCCTGCTGAACGAGCAGATTATGGGGCGATCCTTCTTCCGCGTGCTGTTCTTCATCCCGGTGGTCGCCTCGGTGGTCGGCATTGGCCTGCTCTGGCGCTACCTGCTGGATTTCGACTTCGGCTTCGTCAACTATGGGCTCAGCCTGTTCGGCATCGAGCCCATCCCCTGGCTTACGAGCGCCAAGTGGGGACTGACCAGCGTGATCATCGTCTTCGCCTGGAAAAGCGTCGGCTACAACATGGTGATTTTTCTGGCCGGGCTGCAGGGCGTGCCGCGCCAGCTCTACGAGGCGGCCAGCCTCGACGGGGCCAGCCGCTGGAAGCAGTTCCTCAATATCACCCTGCCGATGCTCTCGCCCACCACCTTTTTCGTCCTGGTGACGACCCTGATTAACTGCCTGCAGGTCTTCGACGTGCCGATCTCACTCGGGATCACCCGTAGCGGCACCATCGGCCAGGGTGACTCTATGCTCACCGTCGTGCCGCTGCTCTACCGCGAGGCCTTCCTCAACACCCGCATGGGCTACGCCTCGGCGATCGCGTGGATCTTGTTCCTGATCATTATGGTGATCAGCTTCATCCAGTTCCGCGTCTCGGATCGCTGGGTGAACTACGAGTAAGGAGCATCCCTATGGTCGGACAAATCTTGCAGCGGCCGTGGGAGAAGGCGCTGGCCTACCTGTTCCTGATCGTCAGCAGCCTGATCATGGTCTTCCCCTTCATCTTTATGTTCGCCTCCTCGCTAAAGACCTCGTCCGAGGTAGTGCGGATCCCGCCGACGCTCTTCCCGTCGGTGCTCCAGCTCGGCAACTATGTCGAGGCACTCCAGATCGTGCCGCTGGGCACGCAGCTGGTGAACACGGTGATCGTGACCGCCCTGGTGGTGGCGGGCTGGGTGATGACCTCGGTGCTAGCCGGCTACGCCTTCGCCCGGCTCACCTTCCCCGGCCGCGACCTGCTCTTCGGCGCCTACCTCGGCACGCTCATGGTGCCCTTCGCCGTGCTGATCGTGCCGATGTACCGGATCATGGTGACCTTCGGCTGGGTTGATAGCCTCGTGGCGCTGATCGTGCCCTGGCTGTTCACGGCCTACGGCACCTTCCTGCTGCGCCAGTTCTTTATGGGCATCCCGCGCGACCTGGAGGAGGCGGCGATGATCGATGGGGCGAGCCGCTGGGGCGTGCTCTTCCGCGTCTGCCTGCCCCTGGCCCGCCCAGCGATGGCCACCCTGGCCACCTTCGGCTTCCTCTACGCCTGGAACAGCTTCCTCTGGCCGCTGATCATCATCAGCGACCCGAGCAAAAAGGTGATCACCCAGGGCCTCATGGATCTCCAGTCGCTCTACGCTGCCAGGGTTGACCTGATCATGACGGGCTCGACCCTCGCGGTGCTGCCGACGCTGATCGTCTTCCTCTTCGCCCAGCGCTACTTCATCGAGGGCATCGCCACCTCGGGCCTGGCCGGGCGGTAAGATTCTAAAAGCGCGGCCACCAGGCATACGCCTGGTGGCCGCGCTTTTATGTGTCGCTCCCATACTACGGCTTGCGGATCTCTAAGATGCCCTGCATCCCCTCGTGGCCGGGGAGCGAGCAGAAGAAGCGGAAGCTGCCCGCCGTGTTCGCCGGGAAGGCCAGCACGGCCTCAATGCCGCTGTCAGCTGAGATGGTGCGGTCGCCGGCGGGCAGCCGGAAGGTCAGGCTGTGGGAGAGCTTCCCCGTGTTGTGCAGAGTGACGAAGACCTGCTCGCCCACCACGGCCTCAACCGTATCGGGGATGAAGCGCATCTCGGTGGCCTCGATGGTGAAGCTGCGCTCGTGCAGCGGCGGGCCGCAGCTGCCCAGGAGCGCCAGCACGGCGATACAGGCGAAGGACCGGAGCCAGCGCATAGAATCTCCAGGCTAGTGCGAAGGGTGATAGCCGTAGTATACCGTGTTACGGCGCAGCTGCGCCCCTACGCGGCATCCGTAGCCGAGTCCATATCTTCCACGGGGGCCGGCTCAGGCGGCAGCTGGCGGCGGTGGTTCACGACCATAGCCACGACACAGGCGAGGATCAAAACGAGGCTGATCAGCTGGGCCACCCGGATCGAGCCGGCGCAGTCCCCGCCGACGCCGTTGAGGCAGAGGCTATCGGTGCGCAGCCCCTCGATCCAGTAGCGGCCCACGGAGTAGATGATCCCGTAGAGGAAGAGCAGGTCGCCGGGGCGGAGCCGGCGCCGCTCGGCGGGCGCGCCCTGGCCGAGGCGCCGGTCGGCCCAGAGCAGCAGCGCCCCGCCGGTGACGTTCCAGAGCGACTCGTAGAGGAAGGTGGCGTGGAAGAGCATGTCGGCCGGGTAGGCCTGCATATCGCCGTAGGGCGGCAGGCGGCGGTCGGCGTCGATCCGCACGCCGAATGGCAGGGTGGTGGGGCGACCGTAGGCCTCCTGGTTGAAAAAGTTGCCCCAGCGGCCGATGCCCTGGGCGATCAGGAAGCCCGGCGCGATCATATCGACCCACTCCCAGAAGCGCAGCTTGGCGTAGCGCGTGTAGATCACCGCCGCCAAAACTGAGCCAATCAGCGAGCCGTGTACGGCCAGCCCGCCGGTGGTCAGGTTCAGGGCGCTGATCGGATTGCCGGCGAAGCGATCCCACTCGAAGGCGACGTAGTAGATCCGGGCGCCGGCGATGCCCATCACCAGGCCGAGCATGAGCTGATTCCAGATGTGGTCGGGGTCGATGCCGCGGGCCACCGCCCGGCGCGAGGCCAGCCAGGCGGCGAACATCGCGCCCGACATGATGATCGCGCCATACCAGCGCACGGCGATCGGCAGGCCAAAGAGGTTAATCTGGAAGAGGAACGGGCTAAAGGGCGGGTAAAGGGCCATATATATCCCCCGTAGGGGCGGAGCAGCGTGACAGATGCTTGTCGCTTTGCGACAAGCATCTGTCACGCTGCTCCGCCCCTACAATGTGTTCGCGTACGTCACCGCGTTGCGGAAGATCGCCAGCCCATCGCCCGCATCGCGCCAGGGCTCGCGGGTCCACCGCGGGTGCTGCTGGGGCCGGATGGCGTTCTCGGGGTGCGGCATCAGGCCAAGGACATTGCCCTGGGCGTTGCAGATCCCGGCGATATCGTCCGCCGAGCCGTTGGGGTTGGCCGGGTAGGCGGCCGGGCCGCCGGCGGCGCCCACATAGCGCAGTGCCACCTGGCCGCCGGCGCGCAGCCCGGCGAGGGCGGCGGCGTCAGACAAGGCGATGCGGCCCTCGCCGTGGGCCACGGGCACCTCGATAGCACGCTCCATGCCGCGCGTGAAGACGCAGCGGCTCTGCGGGTCGGCCTGGAGGCGCACCCAGCGACACTCGAAGCGCCCCGAGCAGTTATCGGTGAGGGTGACGGCGGGCGGGCCGGCGCTGCCCGGCAGGACGCCGGCCTTCACCAGCACCTGAAAGCCGTTGCAGATGCCGATCACCGGGCGGCCGTCGGCCACAAAGTCGCGCAGCTGGTCGCCCAGGCGGTGGGCCAGATCAACGGCGAGCAGCTTCCCGGCACCCAGGTGGTCGCCGTAGGAGAATCCGCCGGGGATGATCAGCATCGCGTAGTCGCGCAGCTTGACCGCGCCATCGGCGATCCGGTTGACGTGAATGCGCTCGGCGGTGGCACCGGCCAGCTCGCAGGCCAGGGCGGCGTCGCCGTCGCGGTTGATGCCGGGCGCGCGGAGGATCAGGACGTTGGGTGTCATTGCTCTTGTGGGGGAGGGTTGAAGGGAGGGCGGTGCCCTCCCTTCAACACCCTCTCTCTATATCAGGGTACCTAGGTATTATGACCACCGAAACTCGATCTCGACCTCGCCGATCTTGATCCGGTCGCCCTGAGTGAGGCGCTGGGGCACACGGGGGACGATCAGGGCGCTGTTAAGCATCGTGCCGTTCGTGCTGCCCAGGTCGGTGAGGGTGTAGTAGTCGCCGTCGCGCTGGATGGTGGCGTGGTGACGTGACGCGATGCCGCGGTCGTGCTCGGCCAGGTCCAGCTCGGGGTAGTGGTTCTGGCGCGGGTCGCGCCGGCCGATCCGCACGGGCAGCCGGTCGATCGGCAGCTCCCAGCTGCGGTGGGGAGAGGTAATCACCAGGCGCGGCTTGGGCGGCTCGGCCAGGGGCGCCCCGCAGCCGGCGCAGAAGCGGGCGCGGCCCTTATTCACCCGGCCGCAGCGCGCGCAGGGCGTGCCATCATCGGCAGG
>JBAXES010000284.1:0-5864 GCA_037140315.1 Chloroflexales bacterium | reverse complement strand
ACTCCGGGTCGGTCGCCGCCTCGCCCTGCGCCCGCTCAGACTCGTACATCTGCCGCCAGATCGCCAGCCAGTCATAGCCGCCCGCCATCACGCCGCTCATAGCCGCTCCTTCAAAGAGACCGCTCCCCCGCCAGTATGGTATAATACAGGTATATGTTCCGTGTCAACAATTACGAGCGATGATGCAATGACACGGCATCTCTCCGCCGTAGTTGCCGACATCAGCGAGCGAGGGCCGCCTCATATCCTGAGCGCGCCCATAAAGGTTGCCCTGTTATGAGCGAACTAGGTGCGCGGCTACGTCAGGCGCGTGAGGGCCAGGGGCTCTCGCTAGCCCAGGCGGCGGTCGACACCCGCATACTACAGCAGTCGCTCATTGCGCTGGAGGAGGGGGCCTACCAGCGGCTGCCGGGCGATGTCGTTATCCGAGGGTTTATACGTAACTACGCCCAGTACCTGGGCATGCCCGCCGACGATCTGATCGAGCTTTACCGCCGCGAGCGTGGGGCCACCGACAAGATCCGGATCGTCCCAGCCACAAACCCGCCCCGCAGCCGGTCCTACGTCCTGCCCAGCTTCTTTGGCGTCTTCTTCGTCACCGTGGCCCTGGTCGGCTTGGCCTATGTATCCCTCAACGCCATCGGGCGCATCGGTAGCGGCAGCGTCGCCGACGTGAACGTGAGCGTGCCCACCGCCACCGTGGCGCCACCCTCCCCCCTACCCTCGCCAACGGTTAGCGCCGCCCCGCTGGTCGTCTCCGCGCCGACGCTGCCCCCCCCGTCAGCGCCGACCGCCGGGCCGCAGGCCGCAGGCGGCGCATCGGTCGCGATGACCCAGACGACAACATCGGTGATACCGATCCTCGTCGAGGTGCGCATCGCATCCCTGCGCGGCGACGAAAGCTCATGGGTTCGGGTCCAGTCCGATGGCAACACGATCTACGAGGGTGTCATGCGCGCCGGCCAGCGCCAGGTCTTCGAGGCCCAGCGCCGGATACTCATCCGCGCCGGCAACCCGCCCGCCGTCCTGGTCACGGTCAATGGCCTTGAGCAGGGGCAGCTCGGCCAGGAGGCCGGGCAGCCTGTCAACTGGCCCTGGCCACCGAACTAATGAGAACCGTATGGCAAACGAAAATAGCTTCGATATTGTGTCCGAGTTCGATCATCAGGAGCTGACCAACGCCGTCGATCAGGCCCAGCGCGATATCCAGACCCGCTACGACCTCAAGGATACGAAGACGAGCCTGACCCTGAGCAAGACCGATCTGGTGATCGAGACCGATAATGAGCTTTCGCTCACCAGCGTGCGCGATATCCTAGAGACCAAGGCCCTGCGCCGCAAGCTCTCGCTGAAGATCTTCAGCTACGGCCCCGCCCAGGATGTGACCGGCAGCCGAGTGCGCCAGGTGATCACGCTCCAGAAGGGGATCAACAGCGACCTCGCCAAGAAGATCGCTAAGCAGATCCGCGACCAGTTCCCCAAGATCCAGCCGCGCATCCAGGGCGAGACGTTGCGGGTGGTCAGCAAAAGCCGTGACGATCTCCAGGCCGTGATCGCCTTTATGCGCGAGCACGAGGGCGAGGTCGAAGTGCCCCTACAATTTACGAACTTTCGCTAGGGGCGACCGGGAGGGCTGGGGATGGCCAAGCCGTCGCCATAATCCCCTCCCTTTTTTTCAACACTCTATGAAATATCATATTGTCACCCTTGGCTGCCCAAAGAACGCCGTCGATAGCGAGGGCATGGACGGGATCCTCGCCGGCGAGGGCCACCAGCAGGTCGCCAGCACCGACGACGCCGATGTGATTATCGTCAACACCTGTAGCTTCATCGCCGCCGCCCGCGGCGAGACCCTCGGCGTGCTGCGCGATCTCGGCGTCGCCAAGCGCGCGGGCCAGCGCCTGATCGCCGCCGGCTGCATGGCCCAGAGCCACGGCGACCTCGTCTCCGGCGTGACCGGCGTCGATGCCACCCTCAGCACCCAGCAGTGGATGCGCGTCGGCGACCTGGTCGGCGAGCGCACCAGCACAAGCGGTAGGCAGGTGCCGGTGATCGGCCTTGAGCCAGTCTCGCCCGATATTCAACATTCGACATTCAACCTTCAGCACTCATATGCCGACTGGCGCACCGCGCAGATCCGCCGCAGGCGCAGCGCCCCCTCGGCCTACCTGAAGATCTCCGACGGCTGCAACTTGCGCTGCGCATTCTGCACCATCCCCAGCTTCAAGGGCGACATGGCCTCCAAGCCGGTCGGCGCCATCCTCGCCGAGGCCCAGGAGCTGGCCGCCTGCGGCGTCCGCGAGATCGTCCTGGTCGCCCAGCACCTCACCGACTACGGGCGCGACCTGCAGATCGCGGATGGTCTGGCGACCCTGCTCGACGAGCTCTGCCAGGTGCTGCCCACGGACATCTGGCTGCGCCTGATGTACGCCTACCCCCACGGCATGTCCGAGCGTCTGATCCAGGTGATCGCCGCGCGCCCGCAGATCGTCAAGTACCTAGACATGCCGCTCCAGCACGCCCACCCCGACACCCTGCGCCGCATGCGCCGACCGCCCGACGCCGACCGCACGCGCGCGATCATTCGCGATCTGCGCGCTGCGATGCCGGATATGGCCATGCGCTCCACCTTTATCGTCGGCTTTCCTGGCGAGACGAGCGCCGAGTTCAGGGAGCTGCTGGGCTTCCTCGATGAGGTGCGCCTCGACCGGGTCGGCGCCTTCCGCTACTCGCAGGAGCCGGGCACCCACGCCGCGACCCTGCCGGGCCAGGTGCGCCCGCAGGTGATCGAAAAGCGCTGGCACGAGCTGATGCAGCTCCAGCAGGGGATCTCACACGAGCGCAGCCAGCGCTGGCTCGGTCGCATGATCGATGTACTTGTCGAGGGACACGGCAACGCCGGCGACGGCAGGCCGATCGCCTTGGGTCGCTCATTCCGCGACGCGCCAGAGGTGGATGGTCAGGTCTTTGTGTGGGGAGGGCCGCCTATTGGAGAGATCGTGACGGTACGGGTCACGCAGGCGACGGATTATGATCTGTGGGGAGAGGTGGCCTGAGGGGGATTGGGGAGAGCTGTACCCTCCCCAGCCCTCTCGGAGATCAGACGCCGGTGCGGCTCTGGATGGCCGTCTGGAGCCGCTTGAGCTCAGAAGGGTTGTTGCGGGCCAGGTAGTCGATCATGTACTCGATCGCGGTGTCGCTGTAGTCGTCTAACAGGCCGTCGAGTACCTGACGCACCACCATGGTCACAAAGTCATCCTCCGAGATGGCCGGGGCGTACACGTAGGCGAGGCCCTCGCGATGACGGTTCAGCACACCCTTCTCGGCCAGGCGGCTCATGGTCGTCATCACGGTGGTGTAGGCGATCTCGCGCTGCGTCGAGAGCCGACGGTGAACCTTCTTGACGGTGCTACGCTCATCTTGCCAGAGGATCTGCATGATCTCAGTCTCTAGTGGGCCGAGCACCTTCACCAGACCATCTTTCGTCGGGCTGAAGCGGAAACGCATGTTGAGCGGCATCTCTGCACTCCTTTCAAGGGTGTGGACTGCGACTTGCAGGCTTTCTGCGCTGGGCAACAGTCGGTTTCACTGCTTACTGCCCCTGCTCCTACGGCCTTACATATGGGGCAGTGTACTAGTCTGGCCCCGGTCAGACAATGGATTTTGATTACGGGCGGATTACAGTAAGATTACGTACTTTTCAGGCTCGTAGCTCATTGAGATGCGGAACGTACTACTGCACTTCGTACTATATCGAACGGTAATCTGTAAGCCGTTTAGATGACACCAAAATGAAACAACCTGAGACCAAACCTGATACGCGCCAGCACATCCAGGCCGCCATGCGCGCGGCCTTCCCCCAGGCCGAGGAGCGGGTCGCCCGCTTCTACGCGATGCAGGAGTACCACCTTGGCTGGCGCGACGCCCAGCTCGCGCCGAGCGAGGCCGACCCCGGCAAGCTCATCCGCCCACTGCTCGTGCTACTCGCCTGCCGCGCCGCCGGCGGCGACCCAGAGCAGGCCCTGCCCCTGGCGGCAGGCATCCAGCTGCTTCATGACTTCACCCTCATCCACGACGACATCGAGGACGACAGCGACACGCGCCGGGGCAGGCCGACGCTCTGGCACCTCTGGGGCCTCGCACAAGGGATCAACGCAGGCGACGGGATGTTTGTGATCGCGCACCTGGCGATTCATCGCCTCAGCGATGACGGCGTGTCCGCCGACCGCGTGCTGCGCGTCCTGCGCCACTTCGACGAAGTGATCCTGAGCGTCTGCGAGGGCCAGTTCCTCGACATCAGCTTCGAGGGCGACCTGTCGATCTCGCCCGACGACTACCTGGCGATGATCGGTCGCAAAACCGCCGCACTGATCGATGGCTCGGCGGCCCTCGGCGCAATGGTGGCCGGTGCCGATAGCTCCACGGTCGCCGCCCTGGGCACCTTCGGTCGCAGCCTCGGCCTGGCCTTCCAGATCGAGGACGATATCCTGGGGATCTGGGGCGACCCGGAGTTCACTGGAAAGCCGCGCGCGGCAGACCTCTACCGGCGCAAGGTGAGCCTGCCGGTCGTCCACGCCCTGCGCACCGCCGCCAACGCCGATGAGCTGGCCGCGATCTACGCGCAGCCCGCGCCGGATGACGCTGCGGTGGATCGCGCCCTGGCCATCCTCAACGCTGCCGGCTCACGCGCCTACTGCGCCGCCATCGCCGCCGAGCACCACCACACCGCCCTGGCCGCACTCGATCTCCTCGACACACGCGGCTCGGCTGATGCGACCGCCGCCCGCGCCCAGATCCGCGCCATCGCCGAGAGCCTGCTCGGTCGGCAAGCATAGTGGCTCACCCCGCCGATCATGCCGTAAGGGCGCAGCAGCGCCGCGCTGCTACGCCCTTGCGCATCGCCATGCTTACCGGCGAGTACCCGCCGCAGCCCGGCGGCGTCGGCGACTACACCCGCCAGCTCTGTCGTGCCCTGGCCGCTGAGGGGCATAGGGTCATAGCGCTCACGATCCGAGATGGCAACTTCCTTGTCTACGACCAGATCATGGATCGGCCCGACCTCGCCGAGCCGTCCGGCGTCAGCCTAGAGCTGTTGCGCGATCCTCGACCGCTCACGTGGTCGTTGCGCTCCTGGCGCAACATCCGCGCCGCCATGGAGGTATGGCGCCCCGACTGGCTGCACATCCAGTACCAGACCGGGGCCTACGCCATGCGGGCCAGTGTGAACCTGCTCCCGCGCTACCTGCGCCTCTTCCCTGAGCGCCCGCGGATCGCTGTGACCTTCCACGACCTGCTGGTACCCTACCTCTTCCCGAAAGCCGGCCCGCTGCGGGCCTGGGTGAACCGTCGCCTGGCCGCCGACGCCGACGCCGTGGTGGCGACGAATGTCGCCGACGCCGAGCGGCTGGAGGCCATGCGGCTGCGCGGCCCGGCCCTAGCGACGATCCCGATCGGCTCGAATATCGATGTGGCCCCGCCGGTCGGCTACGACCGTGCAGCCTGGCGGGCCAGCCTCGGCGTCGGGCCAGACGAGCTGCTGGTGGCCTACTTCGGCCTGCTGTCGCCGAGCAAGGGTGCGGACCTGCTGGTGGAGGCGCTGTCTAGCCTGGGCGCAGATAAACCCTGGCGGCTATTGCTGATCGGCGGGGCCGCCACCGCCCACCAGGATCTCGCCTTCGCCGCAGCGCTTCAGGCCCAGATTGACCGGCTCGGCATCGGGCCACGGGTGATCCGCACCGGGCATGCGGAGGCCACAGCTGTCTCTGCCCACCTGCTGGCCGCCGACTGCGCCGCCCTGCCCTTCCGCGATGGGGCCTCATTTCGCAGGGGCAGCCTGCTCGCCGCCCTCGCCCACGGCTGCCCCC
>JBAXES010000283.1:0-5885 GCA_037140315.1 Chloroflexales bacterium | reverse complement strand
GGGAACAGGGAACAGGGAACAGGGAACAGGGAACAGGGAACAGGGGAGTTCTAAGGGGCTGGGTGGGCGGCCCCTGTTACCGGTTGCCTGTTCCCTGTTCCCTCCTCCGCGATATCCAGGTAGCGCACCTGGTCGGGCGCGATTGGGCGCAGGCCGATCTTCTCAGCGCGGCTGCGGATGAGTTCAAGGGACTGGGCGTGGGCCTCGCGCACCTGGAACTGCGAGCGCTCGCGGATCAGGGCCGTCTTCTCTTCCGCAAGGCCTGAGATCGCGTAGCCCTTGGTGGCAACCACGCCGGTCTGGGCCAGGACGATCAGGCTCATGAGGGCCAGGATGAACACCAGCCCGAGCAGATAGCGGCTGCCGTCGAGCCGCAGGTAGTGCGGAATATTGATCCGCCGCTCGCG
The DNA here is from genome assembly GCA_037140315.1 of Chloroflexales bacterium. Lineage (GTDB taxonomy): Bacteria > Chloroflexota > Chloroflexia > Chloroflexales > Chloroflexaceae > Oscillochloris. The sequence continues at coordinate 5,478 of JBAXES010000283.1, read as the reverse complement.
GGCCTGGCTGATCGACGAGATACGCTGTGTGTTGACGGCCATAGCTATGCTCCGTGTGGGCTACAGTTTCTCGGCGACCCGTAGCTTGGCGCTGCGGGACCTGGGGTTGGCGGCCAGCTCTGCCTCGCTGGCCTCGGTCGGCTTCCTGGTGATGATCCGCAGGCGGGCGGGCTGCTCGTTCGCGCTGCCGCCGTAGCCCGACTCGGCCCGGAAGAAGAGCTTGACGATCCGGTCCTCCAGCGAGTGAAAGCTGATCACCGCCAGGCGTCCGCCGCTGTGCAGCAGGCCTGTCGCCTGGGGGAGCGCCTTCTCCAGCTGCTCAAGCTCGCCGTTGACCGCGATGCGCAGGGCCTGGAAGGTGCGCGTCGCCGGGTGGATGCGGTCGCGCCCGCCGCGCCCGATCGCCCTGACCACCAGGGCGGCCAGATCGGCCGTGCGGGTGAATGGCGTCTGCTTGCGCCGCTCGACGATCAGGCGGGCGATCCGCCGCGAGCCGCGCTCCTCGCCGTAGCGGAAGATGAGGTCGGCCAGGGCGACCTCATCGAGGCCATTCACCAGGTCGGCCGCCGTCGGGCCACGGGTCGGGTCGAGCCGCATATCGAGCGGGCCATCGCTGCTGAAGGCGAAGCCGCGCTCGGCGCTGTCGATCTGGTGCGACGAGACCCCCAGGTCGAGTAGGACCCCGTCGATCGCAGCAACGCCCGCAGCGCGGGCGAAGGTTGACATATCGGCGAAGCGCCCGTGGTGCAGCGAGTAGCTCTCGGGCGGCAGCCCCGCGGCGGCGAGGCGGGCCTGCGCCGCCGCGAGGGCCGCCGGGTCGGCGTCGATGCCGATCAGCTGCCCGCCGGGCTGCGCCGCGCTCAGCAGGGCCAGGGCGTGGCCGCCGCCGCCGAGCGTCCCATCCAGATACACCCCGCCGGGCTGCGGCCGCATGGCCGCCTGCACTTCGTTGGGCAGAACGGAGATGTGGCGGAATAATGTTGAAGGTTGAAGGTTGAATGTTGAATTGTCTTGAGTCATGTTGTATCCGGCATTCAGCATTCAGCATTCAGCATTCGCTAGATCCCGAGGGCCGCCAGCTGCTCGGCGATCCCCGTGCCGTTGGTGTCAAGCTGCTCCATCACCGTGCGCCAGCGGTCGGCAGACCAGAGCTCGAAGTAGGTGTCCATCCCGGTGATCACCACCTGCTCGGCGAGGCTGGCGTACTCGCGCAGGTTTTGTGGGACAAGGATGCGCCCCTGGCGGTCAACCTCAACCTCAGCGGCGTTGGAGAACAGGATGCGGCGCAGGTTACGGGCCTCGGGGCTGCCGAGCGAGAGGCTGCTCACCTTCTGGGCGAGCTGCTGCCAGACCGCGCGGGGGAAGGCCTGCAGGCACAGATCGAAGCCGCGCGTGAGCACCATGCCCTCGCCCAGATCCTCGCGGAAGCGGGCGGGTATGGCGACCCGGCCTTTGTCGTCGATGCTGTGCTCGAACTCGCCAAGAAACACGTGCGCCCCGCAGTGTTAAGCCATTTCACTCAGAAAATCCGTTCGTATTCCCCACTTGGCCCCACTTTTCCCCACCATTTGCCCCATTATATACCACTCGACATGCAATTTCAAGCCTCTAGGGACATCCCCACGCACTCGGTGATGTTTTGGTGTAGGTAGTACTCTTTACACACCCATGATCTGGTACAATCGTTCGAGATCAATGGGGCATGAGGAGCAGCACATGAGCGATACTGCGGGCGAGGGTCTGACCCACTTGGACGACCAGGGGCGGGCGCATATGGTGGATGTGGGGGCGAAGGAGGAGACTCAGCGTGAGGCAATCGCGCGCGGGCGGGTGGCGATGCGGCCGGAGACGCTCCAGCTGATTATGGCGGGGGCGACGCCGAAGGGCGATGTGCTGGCGGTGGCGCGGGTGGCCGGGATCATGGCCGCCAAGCGCACCCCCGAGCTGATCCCGCTCTGCCACACGCTGCTGCTGACCCACGTGAGCGTGCAGATCGCTCCGGATGCAGCCGGATGTGGTCTGGAGATCGCGGCGACGGTGCGGACGCGCGGGCAGACCGGGGTAGAGATGGAGGCGCTGACCGCAGTCAGCGTGGCCGCTCTGACGATCTACGACATGTGTAAGGCCGTGGATCGCGGGATGCGCATCGGCGAGATCCGCCTGGCTGAGAAGCGCGGCGGGCGCAGCGGGGATGTGGTGCTGGAGTAGGGCTGCCGCCCTAAAACCCTGATTTCTGTGCCTAGCAGGCACATGCTGCACTGGTTCTGCTGCGGCGAGGCGTAGCCGCGCCGCAGCAGAACCAGTTTTTTTATGGGAGAGCGAAGCTCTCCCATACCCTCACCGTGCAGGTACAGCTACCCGTTCGGCGGGGCATCGTGGGCGAGGGCGGCGCGCAGCTGGGTGAGGGCGGCGCGCAGCTCTTCGGTGCGATACATGTGGCGGATGACCGTCTCCTCAAGGGCCCCGCGCCAGTGGCGCAGGTCGCTAATCCGGCGGGCAAGCTGAGGGTCAGCCTCTTCCGCCAGGGCGGTCTCCAGCGTGCTGATCTGCTGCTCGAGCTCGGAGAGCGTCCACGCGATATCGGCGAGCTCGGCGTTGGCGCTCTTATACTGACTAAGCTGCCTGTGGTACTGCTGGCGTAGCGGCTCGCTGCTGTTGCCGGGCTGCGTCTCTGTGCGCTCCATGCCTCACCCCCTGCTGGTTCGCGCGGGATGCCCCCCTATTCAGCATAGCATATGTGGGCAAGCTAGCGCGGCCTTGACAGCGAACATTCGTTCTGCTATACTAACACGAGCCCCCCCTACTGTCCATATCAAAAAGACGCGAGGCCGTGATGATGCTGACCCGGAGGCGCACCTCCATAACAACCGCCGCCCTGCGGCGGCGACCGCTGGCGATGCGGTGGCCGTTCAGCAGCCGGCCCGAGCCCGTCGCCGTATCCGGTCGGCGCTACGGCTACGCCCCATGGCGTTTCCTCTACCGGGGCGACCTCTACCGGGTTTGTCGCGTGGATGCGGTGCGCGACGCGGGCGGCCACACCCCCCGGCGCTACTTCACCGTACGCTGCGCCGACGGTCGGCGCTACACCCTCTTTCAAGATCTGCGGGCCGGAACCTGGCATATCGATCCATGAGGATCGAAGGACGCTGCGACGATGAGCACGCTGTTTCTGATGTGGTACGACGACAATCCGAAGCTGACGGTGGCGATGAAGATTGAGGATGCGATCGGGGCCTACCGCAGCCGGTTCAGCGGCACCGCGCCGACGCTGGTGCTGGTGAACGAGGAGGATGTCATCGAGGTGGCCGGCGTCCAGGTGCGCGGCGTCGCCACCGTGCGCCGCAACACCGTGTGGGTGGGGCTGGATCGCGAAAGACCCGAAAGTGTTGCGGAAGACTCGAGCGTGAAGGGCGCGAAGCCGCGAAGGCGGGCCGCACGCGCGTAGGAGGTGGGAGGGTTGTAGGGAGGGCGTTGCCCTCCCTATGTTTTTTCTCTACCCCTTCCCGTCGAGGACGGCGATCCCGCGGCGGGCGTGGGGATTGTCGGGGTCGAGGGCGAGGACGTTCTCTAGGGCCGTGCGCTGGTCGTCGGGGTCGTCCACGGCGCCGCTGAGCCAGAGCCAGGCCTCGGCGGACTCCTCGTCCTCGCTCACCACGCGCATGAGCAGATCGAGGGCGCGCGCCTTGTCGCCGCTGGTCAGGGCGACGGCCCCCTCGTAGAGCCACTCCGCATGCTGCTGTTTCATACTGCTCCTTCTCGTCTACTTGCCCCGCTGGGCCCTGACCACCTCGGCGAGGATGCTCAGGGCGATCTCCTGGGGCGTCTTCGCGCCGATCGGCAGGCCGATCGGGCCGTGGATGCGGGCGAGCTGCGCGTCGCTGAAGCCCTCGCCGCGCAGGCGCTCCAGCCGCTTGGCGTGGGTCTTCGGGCTGCCCAGGGCACCGATATAGCGCGCCGGCGAGGCCAGGGCCACCCGCAGGGCCGGGTCGTCCAGCTTGGGGTCGTGGGTGAGCACCGCCACACAGCTGCGGGCGTCGAGCCGGCCCTCCAGGGCCTCGTCGGGCCAGGCCAGCACCAGCTCGTCGGCGTGCGGGAAGCGCTCCGCGCTGGCGAAGGCCGAGCGGGCGTCCACCACCACGGTGTGGAAGCCGACCACCTTGGCCAGCGCGCCGAGGGCGATCGAGATGTGGACGCCGCCCACCATAAACAGGGTCGGCGGCGGCACGTAGCTCTCCACAAACACCGCGACGCCGGTGTCCTCGTACTCGATCACGCGGGCCGCGCCCAGGGCGAGCAGGCCGAGGGCGTCGGTTACTACGCGCCGCTCCAGGTCGGGGTCGCCGAGCGACCCCTCGGCGCGACCGTCGGGGAAGACCAGCAGCTTGGCGCCGGGGGGGCCGCCCGCGCGGATGACCGTCGCCGCAGCGATCGGCCGGCCGGCGCGGATCGCCGCGCGGATGATCGCGTACTGCGTCATCGCAGCGGCTCCACAAAGATATCGATCTTGCCGCCGCAGGCCAGGCCGACCTCCCAGGCCGCCTCGTCGGCGACGCCGAAGTGCAGCAGGCGCGACTCGCCGCTGGCCAGGGCCTCCTGGCAGGCGGCGAAGACGGCCCCCTCGACGCAGCCGCCGCTCACCGAGCCGGCCATGCCGCCCGCAGAGGAGACGATCATCTTCGCCCCCACCAGGCGCGGCGAGGATCCCATGGTCTTGACCACCGTGGCGACGGCGACCCGTTCGCCGCGGGCCAGCCAGGCGTCGATCTCGTCGATAATATCTTCCATCGGTTCACCTCCTGGCCCCATTATACATCCCGGCGACGCTATTTTCTTGTGTATGTGGGGCGCGGCGGAGCCGCGCCCCACATACACAAGCGGGGGCGCGGGGAGCGGGCGCGGGGCGGCCTCGCCCATGTGGGGCGCGGGGTGCCGCCCATACCGAGCTATGTGAGATGCTTCTCGAAGCAGAGGCTGTGGATGTCGGGCCGGTATGGGCCGAAGGGCGGGATTTCGGTGAAGCCCATGCGCGTGTAGAGGCCGAGCGCCGCCTGCTGGAGGACGCCGGTCTCTAGGCGCAGGATGGACAGGCCCTGCGCGCGGGTGTAATCCTCCAGGTGGCCGAGCATGCGCTTGCTGAGCCCCAGGCCGCGGTACCGCGGGCGCACGAACATGCGCTTCACCTCGGCGTAGCCCTCCGGGTAGATCTTCACCCCGCCGCAGCCGGCGGGCGCGCCGTCGACGCGCAGCACGAAGAAGGCCACCTGCTCGGCGATCAGGCTGGCGACGCTCAGGCCGTGGTGGCTCTCGATCGGGTACAGCGGGATCAGCAGCTCGTCCAGCTCCTCTACAAGGGCGGCGGCGTCGGGCGTGTCGGGGCGCTCTGGGGCGATGGTGATGGGCATAAGAACCTCAGGTGTCAGGTGTTGTTTTTGTCAATAGGATCGGGAGCCATTTGATCGCGGAAACGGGGGCCATTTG
>JBAXES010000282.1:0-5893 GCA_037140315.1 Chloroflexales bacterium | reverse complement strand
AAGCTGGCCCAGACGGCGCGGCGGGTGGCCCACGCCCTGGCCGAGCGCACCCGCCGCAACGAGTACTTCGGCGTCTTCAGCGGGCTCTACCGCAACTTCGGCATCTCGTCGTACCGACGCATGCCCGGCGGGAGGCTCTTCGAGGCCCTAGAGTGGCTGGAGCGCTGGTACGGCGACATGATGGGCGAGCCTGAGCCGCCGCCAGATATCTAGAGGTGCTGATGGATCTCCCGAACGAGCTACGCCTAGCCCTCGACGCGGCCCTGCGCGGGTCAGGACAGGCCGCCAAGCTGCGCGCGGCGGCGGCGGCCCTCTCGGAGCGCTACCGGGCCGAGCACGGTGCCGCCAGCGGCCCGCCGGGCGGCGCGCGCTACGTCGACAGCCCGGACGATGCGGCGGCCTACGCGGCCTACCGCATGCCCGCCACCTACGCCGCCGTGGCCGCCGCCATGGGCGCGATGGCCGCGCGTATGCCTGGGTGGGCGCCGCGCAGCCTGCTCGACGCCGGGGCCGGCCGGGGCGCGGCCCTCTGGGCGGCGGCGGAGACGTGGGATAACCTCGCCGCCGCCGAGCTGATCGAGGCCGGGCCGGCGATGCTCGCCCTGGGCCGCCAGCTGGCCGCCCGCAGCCGCCACCCGGCCCTGGCCGATGCCGCGTGGCGGCGGGCCGACCTGACCGCGCCCTGGCGGGCCGAGCGGCACGACCTGGCTACGGCGGCCTATGTGCTGGGCGAGCTGCCTGCGGCCGCGCGGGAGTCGCTGATCGATCAGCTCTGGGCCCACAGCGACCACGCCCTGCTGCTGGTCGAGCCGGGCACGCCGCAGGGCTGGGCGATCATCCGCGCGGCCCGCGAGCGGCTGCGCGCCGCCGGGGCGTTCATCATCGCCCCCTGCCCGCACCAGGGCGAGTGCCCCCTGCCCGCCGACGACTGGTGCCACTTCGCCCAGCGCGTGGCCCGCAGCAAGGTTCAGCGCGCCGCCAAGGGCGCCGACCTCGGCTACGAGGACGAGAAGTTCGCCTACGTGGCCGTGGCCCGCGCGCAGGGCACGCCCATCAGCGCGCGGGTGCTGCGGCACCCCCTGGCCCGATCCGGGCGGATCGAGCTGGCCCTCTGCGCGCCCGCTGGCCTGCGCCGCGAGATCATCACCCGCGCCGACCGCGAGCGCTGGCGGGCGGCCAGAGATGCGGAGTGGGGCGACGCCCGCGTATAGGCAGGCTGCCGCCGCGCCAGGTTGTGATCCCGACCCAGCTGCTCGCGCGTGGCTCGGGCGAGATCACAGCTCCGCAGAAGCCGCCGCTTCCAGGGCTCGTGCGAAGCTCCTGGGGCTGAACCCCATACGGATCAAGTTAACGGTTTTCAGGTACGTTGCACAACGGGCGTTCGGGCTGAAGCCCCCCCTCTCCCGCCGCAGCGGGAGAGGGGGACGGGGGGTGAGGGCCTTCCGGCGCGGCTTAACTTGATGCTCCTGGGGCTGAGCCCCGACCTACGTATGGGCATTCGCCTAGTGCGTCGGCGGGCGGCTCACCGGCAGGCGCACCGTGAAGCTGCTGCCCTTGCCCGGGGCGCTCTCGACCGACACGCTGCCCTGGTGCAGGGCGACAAGCTGCGACACCAGGGCCAGCCCGAGTCCCGTGCCGTCATAGCGCCGGGCGAGGCGCATATCAAGCTGGGTGAACGGCTGAAAGAGCCGCGCCTGGTCGTCGGCGGAGATGCCGATCCCCGTATCCCACACGGTCAGCTCCACCACCGCCCCGACTCTTATCGCCCGCAGGCCGATCGAGCCACCCTCCTGGGTAAACTTCACCGCATTGCTCAGCAGGTTCAGCAAGATCTGGCGCAGGCGCTGCGGGTCGCTGGAGATGGCACCCACATCGGGGTCAACCTCCAGCTTCACAATGATCCCCTTACCCTCGGCCTGAGGCCGGATCATGCGCATACACTGGGTGCAGGTATCGCCCACTGACACCATATCGAAGGTGTAGTCGAGCTTGCCGGCCTCCATCTTGGCCAGGTCGAGGACGTCGTTAATCAGGCTGAGCAGCTGACGCCCGCTCTGATCCACCGTGTCGAGGGCGCGCTGCTGCCGCTTGTCGAGCGGCCCGTAGATCTCATCCTGAAGCAGCTCCACGCTGCCCAGGATCACGTTCAGCGGCGTGCGCAGCTCGTGGCTGATGCTGGCCAGAAAGCTATCCTTCATCTGGTTGGCCTGGCGCAGCTGGGCGTTGGCCACCGAGAGCTCGCGGGTGCGCTCGGCCACCCGCTCGGCGAGGGTGGCCCGGGCCTGCTCGACCAGCTGCGTCTGCTCCTCGGCGCGCGCCAGGGCCGCGTCGGTCAGCTGGCGGGCCAGGGCCATCCCGCCCACCAGCATCACCGTGAACACGATGACGATTGGGTCGGTGTAGACCCCCGACCAGCCGGCGCGGGCGAGCAGACAGAGGTACGGCATAGCGAACGAGAGGATCACCCAGCGCGAGTCGGCCAGCACCAGGGCCAGGATCGGGCTGAGGAGGAGGCTGAGGGTAAATTGCCTCGATACGAACGGCTCGAGGTTGAGTAAGCCCACCGCCAGGCTAACCCCGAATATCGCCACATAGCGCGCCCAGTAGGCACCGCGCCAGTAGGCGCCGACCGAGAGAATCAAACCAACCAGCACAAAGAATGACCAGGCCCGATTGGTGGTCAGCTGGGGCGTGACCAGCAGGTAGTACATCACAACCGCGCTCAGCACCGTGATGAGGCAGAGCAGGATGAATGTGGCCCGACGTGATAGGTACGACATATCCTTAAATGGCATCTGCGGGGGATTGGTGTGTGCTCCGCAGATATTGGGCATATTATAAACCGATTATAAATAAATCCCGTTACCGACCCCGGCTGGCCGCCCAGGGCACGGCGACGACCGCTCCGGCCCCGAGGGCCAGCGCCGCCGACGACGAGAACCCCACTGCTCAGCCGGTGCTATACTAGAGCTACCGCCCATTACTGCGAAGGGAGATCGCTATGGCAGACAAGCCAGCCGCCCCCGGCCAGCCCACGCCGCCCCCGGCCTTTGTCCAGTCGATCATGATCGGCGTGCTGAAGTCGCCGCTCCACGGGCTGCTCAGCAAGGGCCTGCTGCTGCTGCGCTTCAGCGGGCGCAAGAGCGGCAAGCGCTACGAGCTGCCGGTGGCCTACGTGCAAGATGGCAACACCATCCTGATCGCCAGCCGGGCGAGGTGGTGGCACAACCTGCGCGATGGCGCGCAGGTGGAGCTGCGCCTGCGCGGCAAGGATATGGCCGCCCGCGCCGACGTGGCCGAGGACAAGGCTCAGCTCAATACCGACCTGCGCCGCGTCCTGCGCGGGGGCAACGCCGGCCGCTTTATGCAGGTCGAGCTGGATGCCAGCGGCGAGCCGAACCCTCAGCAGCTGGCCGCCGCCATCGCGGTCGGCTGGATGGTCGTGAGGGTGACGCTATGATCCTGATCACCGGATGCGCCGGCTACATCGGCCGGCACCTGGCCCGCGCCCTGCGCGCCGACGGCCTGGCCGTGCGCGGCCTCGACCGCGACGGGGCGCGGCTGCGCGATCTGGCCGACCTCGGCGTGGAGCCGGTGGCCGCCGACGTGGGCGACCCGGCGGCCCTGGGCACGGCCCTGGCCGACGTCGACCTAGTCTACCACCTGGCCGGGTCGGCCCTGGGCACGCCCGCCGAGATCCTGCGCGGGAATGTGGAGGGCGCGCGCGCGGTGGCGGCGGGCTGTGTGGGCCGGCCGGGCCTGCGCGCCCTGGTCTTCGCCAGCAGCGGCGCGCTCTACCCCAGCGGAGACGCCTGGCTCACCGAGGATATGCCGCCGGCGCCGGCCTTCCACTACGCCCGCGCCAAGGCCGAGGCCGAGCGGCTGCTGCTCCAGGCCCACGCCGGCGGCCTGCCCGTGGTCATCGCCCGTATCGCCGGCGTGTACGGGCCGGCCAGCCCGGCCATGATGACCGAGCAGGTGCGGCGCGGGCGCTTCCCGCTGATCGGCGGCGGGCAGGGCTACGCCACCTATATCCATATCGACGACACCGTGGCCGCCCTGCGCGCCCTGGCCGAGCGCGGCCGCCCCGGCCAGATCTATAACCTGGCCGACGATGAGCCGACCCGCATCCGCGACTTCTACGGCGAGTTGGCCCGACTGCTCGGCGGGCCGCCGCCCCCGACCATGGCCCCTGCCGCCGCCCGCGCCCTCGTCTGGGCCATGGGCGCCGTGTCACGCCTGCGTGGACGCCCCGCGCCCCTCCCGCCTGACCTCGCCGACATGGCGGCGGTCTCGCACCGCATAAGCAACCGGCGCATGCGCGAGGAGCTCGGCGTCATACCCCGCTACCCCAGCTGCCGCGCCGGCCTGCCGACCTGCGTCAGATAACCATACGGAGCGAATAGTATGGATGTGCTCGCTCAGTTGTCCAAGGCGGCTGAGGGCCTGCTCTTCTCCAGCGAGGCCGACTACCCCCTGGAGCTATTCGTCTGGGAGGGTCCGACGCTGTTCTCGCCATCCCTCCTCTATCAGCTGACAGCGCTGCCTGTCTCTGTCGAGGTGACGGTCGATGACGTCGACCGCTTTTTTGCGCCCATGCTGCACCTCGACCCAGGCGCTGATCGAGAGGCGCAGGATCGGGCGGCCCGTTTCCGCGCCCTCGTGCGGCTGCTGCGCCGCCGCCTCCGCAATCTGGCTGCCTACAAGCTTGGCAGAGTCGAGATGCCGACCTTTATTGTCGGGCAGCTCGCCGATGGCCGCGTCGCGGGGTTACGAACCACCGTCGTCGAGACATAATCTATAATGTAGTGAGCATCTATGCGCTTCTCATCCAGACGGCTGATCAACCTGCTGATCCTGCTCCTACTGCTCGGCGGCGTCGCCCTGTGGAACAGCCGCAGCAGACAGACCCCCGCCGCCACACCCGCGCAGCCCGCGCAGGGCCAGCCGACGACCGCCGCCCCAGCCAGCGAAGCCCCGGCCGCGACGGCGGAGCCCGACACCGCGAGAGGCAATCGTAACCTGCGCCTAGGCAACCCAAGCGCAGCCACTCACGATGCCTCGCAGCCCAACAACTACCTGATCGAACGCCCGCAGTACGCGCTCTCCTACAACCGCGATCACGGCACCCCAAACTGGGTGAGCTGGCAGATCACCGCCAGCGACCTGGGCGACGTCCAGCGCAGCAACATCTTCGATCCCGACACCACGCTGCCGAAGGGCTGGTATCAGGTCAAGACAGGCGACTACACCGGGTCGGGCTATGATCGCGGCCACATGTGCCCGTCGGCTGACCGCAGCGCGACGCAGGAGGATAACCAGGCCACCTTCACGCTCACCAACATCGTCCCGCAGGCCCCGGACAACAACCGGGTCACGTGGGAGCACCTGGAGGCGCTCTCGCGTACACTGGTACACAAGGGGCATGTGCTCTACGTGATCGCCGGGGGCGATGGCTCAAACGGGACGATCGCCAAGGGCAAGATCCTGGTGCCGGGCTATACCTGGAAGATCATTGTGGTGATGCCGGTGGGGACGAGCGACATCACAAAGATCAGCGCCGACACGCCGGTGATCGCGGTGCGCATCCCCAACCAGCTCGGCGTGAAGATCAATGACTGGGACAGCTACCGAGTCAAGATCGCTGATATCGAGGCCGCCAGCGGCTACCACTTCCTCACCAACCTGCCCCCGGAGATCCAGCAGGCCCTCAAGTCAAAGGTCGATCCGGCGCCGATAAGCTAATGCTGAATGGCGGAGATCCAGCATTCAGCATTCGGCATTCCCGCCAACCGCCCAGCGCAGCGCGTCGTAGGTCATGCCATTGGCCAGAAGCGGCAGCGTGTGCGCGGCCAGGGTGACGGCGCGCATGGGCCAGCCCATGCCCGGGGCC
>JBAXES010000281.1:0-5915 GCA_037140315.1 Chloroflexales bacterium | reverse complement strand
AAGCTACCGGCGTCAGTACGTCGCCGTCGACGCGATAGAGGATCTCGCCGACCGAGCCACAGTAGCGGCGCAGCACATTGATCGCCTCAGTCGCGATCTGGCTGCGGGCATGGGAGGGCAAGGTCAGCAGCGACTGCATCTCGGGCAGATCGCTGAGGCAGCCAAGCAGATCGAGGCGTTGCGCCTCGGAGTGGGCGGCCAGGGCATACGCGACCTGGCCCCAGCACGACCGGTTCGCCAGGGCGTCGCGCCCAGCGATCCCAGCGCTGGCGCGACCGCCCGCAAGGCTGAGCAGCAGGCTGGCCCGGCTCACCACGCGCTCATCGGATGTGAGCACCCCCTCGAAGAGATAGCGTCGCCCGGTGCCGCCACCCACCTCGGCGCTGGCCTGGGCAATCAGCGCGCCCCAGAAGGCGGGGCTGTCGATCACGAGGAACCACTCCTGGCTCATCGGCGTTCCGTGGGCCAGCGGCACAAACGTAATGCCTGGGATCTCAGGCGGCGCGATATCGGCCTCACCGTAGACCGTGACGCTCTGACAGAAGGGAGCCAGCTGAGTGATCCGCCCCTGGTGCATGCGGAAGAGCGAGAAGCGGAGCGTACCCACCAAGACATGGGCGGTGCGACCTTGCTCCTGAGCCATCAGTTCGAGTTGGCGACCGATCACGATCAGTGCGTCGGCTTGACGCCGCCAGCGCCGCTCGGCGGGGATGTGACTCACCAGCTTTGCAAGCGAGGGCCCGGCGACATTCCGGGATGCGGCGGCGTTGGTCGGTGCGATCATAGCCATTTCCTCACACGGTCACTACCGGCGGCATATACGCATGAGTACGTCGAGGGAGATGTCTCTTGCCATAGGGGGGCGGAAGAAAATACTTGTCCCTTCCGCGCCGTCTCGAATCGAAGGCACCTTGCCCTGATGCAGTGGGTGGGAGAAGGCGAGAGAGATATTTTCTTCCGCTTCCCCTACACCCATTAGACACGAAGATCCATCCGATGCGTGTTAGCGGAGCGCAAGTTTTTCGTTAGGGTTACGTTAGGATGATTATCTGTGATATAAAACACAGGCGAGGTAGATATAACTATCGCATATAGTAAATACCAACGGTTAATAGCCACGATGCATACTTTATATTCTCTCTACAAGCTGCGTTTTTCAACCATTTAGCAGTACACACTATGTATCTCTCGCCCTAGCATAATCCGCTCACAAAACACCACAGCAACACGTAAACCGTGCTTTCCAGCGACAATTAAGGCTATCCATGCCCACGGATAAGACACCACCACACGAGAAACATATCGTCTATGGTATAACACAATTAAGAACTATGTGTAATTAACCGACGTCATAGTAATAGGCAGCGGGAGATAGCCATAGCAATTATCGTGCCACCATCGCAGTCACAAACCTACAGGGTGCAGCGTCCCCCATTGCCGCATCTTGTAGGTTTGTGCTATTAGTAGCCCCGGTCGGCAAAAATCGACGCGTGCCAGCACTGATTACATTGCACCTCACACCCACAACGGGACAATCAACAAGGTTCGTGCACCGGCCCTGGGGCCGTGCCCCAGGCCCAACAAAAAAACGTAGGTGCGGCTTCGCCGCCCCCACACCCCCACCGGGAGGTGGCGTTGCATCAGCCCTGGGACAATCAAAAAGATCCACCCCCCTAGAATTATTGTATTGTATACTTATGAAGGCGCGCGAAGCACTCCAGTGAAAGCGTAACAGGTGGAAACCATGCCGACAGCCGTAAACCCACCTCATGCCACCCGGAGGTGGCAGCCCACCCTCGAGTCGCTCTTCGACTGCTGGCAGGACTTCTTTCTCGCGCACCGCAGCCCCGACGCTCTCAGCCGTGATCTGCTCAAAGTGGTAGCCGAGGCCACCCACGCAGACCGGGCCTCGCTCATGCGATACGACCCAGATCGCCAGCAGCTGCGGATCACCGCAGCTATTGGCATCCACACCGATATCGTCGATCAGACGGTGATCACCCTGGGCGACGGGATCGCCGGGTGGGTTGCCCAGCACCGCCAGCCGCTCCTGCTACCAAGCGGGCCGGACATCCCAGCGCATCTGAGCGAAGACATGCACCAGCACGCGATCAGCTCAGCCCTCTGTGTGCCGATGATGATCAGCGACCAGATGAAGGGCGTGCTCAACCTGGCCCGTATGAACGACGCGCCCCCCTTCACCTCAGAAGATCTCTGGTTCGCCTCCCTGATCGCCGAGCGCCAGGCCGCCGCCCTCCAGACGGCGCAGCTCTATGACGAGCTCGCGAACAGCGAGCAGTTCATCAACCGCGTCCTTGAGAGCGTGCCGATCTCGCTACTGGTCATCGACCATAAGCTGCGGATCGTCTCGGCCAACAGAAGCTTCCTGAGCAAGGCCCGCTACGATGAGCGGAAGACCATCGGCCGCCCGATCAGCCAGCTCTTCCCGCCGGTGCTGATGCGCTTCCTGCAGCTTGAGGCGAAGATCAGCGCTGTGTTCGCCAGCGGCAAGACCTTCGACGGCGAGAAGATGGTCTATCGAGCGCCGGGGCTGATCACCCGCATCTACTACTACCGGCTGATCCCGATCAAGAGCGGCCTACGGGTTGAGAACGTCCTGCTGCTGATGGAGGACATCACCGAGCGCGAGCAGCTCGGCGAGGAGGTGCGGCGGGCCGAGCGCTACCTGGCCAGCGTCATCGACTGGGCCAGCGACCTGGTGGTCTCGATGAGCCCACAGGGCGATGTGATCACCTGGAACCGGGCCGCAGAGCGCGTGTCGGGGCTGACGGCCGAGCATGTGCGTGGAAAATCGCTCCTCTCGCTCTGCGCAGCCGACCAGCGCCGCGCCCTCGCCACACAGCTGCACCGCCTGACCCAAGGCGAGGAGAGCATCGCTATTGAAGTGAGCCTGATCACATCGAACCCGCAGCAGCAGGTTGATGTCGCATGGAACTGCTCAGCGATGCGCGACGACACTGGCGCGGTGGTGGCCCTGGTGGCGGTTGGCCGTGACCTGACCGAGCGCCGCCGCCTGGAGTCCCAGCTGGCCCAGTCGGCCAAGATGGCCTCGCTCGGGGTGATGGCGGGCGGGATCGCCCACGAGATCCGCAACCCACTGGCGATCATCGCGGCGAGCGCACAGCTGCTCGACGAGCACCCCGAGGACGACGAGCTACGCCAGCAGTGTACGCAGAAGATCGTCACCTCGGCCCAGCGCGCCTCGCTGATCATCGAGCACCTGCTGAAGTTCGCCCACCCGCCGCAGGAGCGATTCCGGCTGCTCAACATCCACGCCACCCTTGAGGAGACATTCACCCTGCTGACACACCAGCTGCTGGTCTCGCGGGTCGTGCTCCAGCGCGACTTCTCGCCCGATGTGCCGCGGATCTATGGCAACCCCGAGCTGCTCCAGCAAGTTTTTACCAACCTCATCCTCAACGCCTGTAACGCGATGCCGCAGGGCGGACAGCTGAAGGTGCAGACTCGACTGATCGACGACCTGATCGAGCTACGCTTCTGCGACAGCGGCCATGGGATCGCCGACGAGCACGTGGCGAGGATCTTCGACCCCTTCTTCACCACACGGGCGGTAGGCAAAGGCACCGGGCTAGGCCTCTCGATTAGCTACAGCATTGTGCAACAGCACCACGGGACGATGGAGGCCATCAACGACCCGTCGCAGGGTGCGACGTTCATTATCCGGCTGCCGATCACCGACACGTACCTCGCGGCTGTGCCGCACTGACATACATGCCTATGGAGGACACCATGATGAATATTCTCATCGTCGATGATGAGCCAGACCTATGTTGGGCGCTTGATCGGATGATCCGATCGAGCGATATGCAGATCAGCATTGCCGGCTGTGCTGCCGAGGCCATGAACCTCGTGGGGCAGCACACCTATGAGATTGCCTTTATCGATGCCATTCTACCCGACGCCAACGGCATCCAGCTCACCCAGGACATCCACACGATCAGCCCTAGCACCGCCATCGTGCTCATGTCGGGCTATTACTACCGCGAGGATATGGGCAGCGGTGAGGCGCATATTGCAGGGTTTCTCGCTAAACCTTTTCTGATCAGCGATGTTCGCGCGATCTTAGAACAGGTATCGAGCCCAGACAGAGGCCGCCAGGAGCATCACATCCATGCAACACATACTAATCGTTGACGATGAAGAAGACCTCCTATGGGTGGTTGGCCGCGCCCTCCATGACGAGGGGTATACCGTCCGTATGGCCCACGACGGTGACGAGGCGCTAGAGATGGCGCAGCGCCAGCGGCCGGATCTGGTTGTGCTCGATGTCTCGATGCCCCATGTCGACGGGTTTACGCTCTGCCAGACCCTGCGCGCGCGCGCTGAGCTCGCCGAGATGCCGGTACTCTTCCTCACCGGGCGCAACACCATCGAGGATCGCATCCGCGGCTTCGCCGAGGGCGCCGACGACTACCTGATCAAGCCGTTCGACCTACGCGAGCTAAAGGCGCGGATCAAGGCGCTGCTCCGCCGAAGCATGGTCAGCAACATGCATACGCCGACAACCAGCACGCTCGATGTCGGCAGCCTGAGCCTCGACCTGCACACATGCGAGGTCAAGGTCGCCGGCGTAACCGTCCAGCTTACGCCGGCGGAGTTTGAGCTGCTGAGCTACCTGATGCGCCACCCCAACGAGATCTGCTCGAGTGAGCGGCTGCTGCGCGGGGTGTGGAACTACTCGCCCGACACGGCCGAGCCTGGCCTGGTGCGCTGGCACGTGATGAACCTACGCGCCAAGATCGAGCCCGACCCACGCAGCCCCACCCGACTCTGCACAGTGGCGCGCCACGGCTACATCCTGCGCAGCGACCATGCCGCCTAGAGAACAGCGATGAGAGGGGAGATCAGCGAATGCCTCACTCTGGTGAGGCATTCGCTGATCTCCCCTCTCACCGCCACCCGCCTAACACAAGCCTAACAGAAGGCTTGCGCAGAGCTAACGGCCAGCGCAGCGATTCTGCGGTGTAATAAGCGTGGGTAACGTGCCCAGGGTTCTAACTTCATACAGGAGGGTTTTAAGATGGCTATCGAGAAAGTCAACGCGTCCAGCAGTCTTGCAGAGGTCGTGGATCGCATCCTCGACAAGGGCATCGTCATCGACGCATGGGTTCGTGTCTCTCTGGTGGGGATCGAGCTGCTGGCCATCGAGGCCCGCATCGTGGTCGCCGGTGTGGACACGTACCTGAAGTACGCCGAGGCGGTAGGCCTCACTGCGTCTGCGGCGTAACCCGCATAGCCTGTGGAGGCGCGCCGGCGCACCCTGAAGCCGGCGCGCCACCCATCGTTGGCCCCTAGCAGAGATAGGAGCCACCGCCCGCCTATGGATCAAAGTAAGGAGCCACGCGGTGATATTTTCTCAACCCAACCGATCCGCCGACGTACGTGATGCTGCCGGACAGCAGATCCAAAGCTATCGCCGCACCCGACTACAAACCTCGTCCGAGCAGCGACACTTCCTGTCCACACAGGCCACCCAGCTACGCAGCGCCGTGGCGAACCTGCGAGCGCACCTCAACTCAGACCTTTCGCTCAGCGCATCGGCGCTACGCAGCCGCCTGAACGAAGACTCCAGCGCAATGCGCAGCGATGTGTTCGCGATGCTCAACGGTCTCGCGGGTGAGCGCAGCGAGGATACGGTCGCGTGGCGCCTGGCGCGCGAGCAGGAGCTCCAGCAGCTACGCCAGCAGGTAGCCGCGCGCCTTAGCGAGCTGAGCACAAGGCGCGGGGCGAGCGCCGCCAGCCAGCGGGCCGAGCTGCGCCTCCTCCGGGAGACCCTCTCCCAGGATCTGGCCGCACAGCTTGGCGAGCTGAGCACAAAGCGCGGGGCGAGCGCCGCCAGCCAGCGGGCCGAGCTGCGCCTCCTCCGGGAGACC
>JBAXES010000280.1:0-5916 GCA_037140315.1 Chloroflexales bacterium | reverse complement strand
GGGGCGGCACCACACGCGGCGAGCACCAGGCCGACGAAGGTCGTGCCGCCGCCGGCGACGGCCGTCTTCAGGAATTTGCGCCGAGAGATAGGCATGAGAACACCCTTTCTTTGACTAGACCTGATCATGGACCACATAGGACAGGGGCAACAACAGTGCGGTCGGTCTGGCGGTGTTCAACCACCCCCTTTCAGATACGCGCAAGGCAAACATCAACCTCAGACGACGTGCGGCCCCAGGGCAGGCGAACGCTGGATGCGGCCCAGGCCCAGCTCCGAGGAGAGCAGGGGCGCGATGGCGCCCACCAGCGGCGCATCCTGCATCATCGCCGCCACCTCAACCTGAGTGCTGCGGGCCAGGGCCGGCAGGGTGCGCCGGGGCAGCTCGGCGCGCACGGCATCGCCCAGCAGGTCGCCCAGGGGGGCCACGCGCCCGCTGATCACGATCCGGCGCACATTCAGCACGCTGACAATATTGGCCACGGCGATCGCCAGGTGCCGCCCGGCCAGCTCAATGATCGCGCGCGCCCCCGCATCCCCGTCCCGCGCGGCGCGGGCCACATCATCGATTGTTAGGGGCGTCATGCCGTGCAGAAGCGACGCCGGGCTCGCGCTCAGCTCGCGGGCCTGGCTCAGGATCACCGCGCTGCTGGCCACCGTCTCCAGGCAGCCGCAGTTGCCGCACTTGCAGCGCGCGCCGCCGTCCACAACAACCATGTGGCCGATCTCACCGGCCCCGTAGCCGTCGCCCGCAAAGAGGTGGCCGTCGAGGACGATCCCGGCGCCGATGCCCTGCCCGACCTTGATCAGCACCAGGTTCGGCGTCTCCGTCGGATCGCCGAACATATAGCGGGCCAGGGCCAGGGTCTGGCTGTCGTTGGCGATCGAGGTGGGCAGGCCATAGCGCTCCTGCAGCAGCGCGCCCAGGGGCAGATCCTCCCAGCCGACATTGATCGCCCGCAGCACCGTGCCCGTGGCCGGGTGGATCAGGCCAGGCGTGTTGACGCCAATGCCGAGCAGGGGCCGGTCGGCGGCGCGGGTGAGATCGTCGATCAGGGCGTAGATCGTGGCCAGCACCGACTCGCCCTCGTGCTCGGTCAGGGCCATGCTCGCCTGGCGGCGCAGGCTGCCGCGCAGATTCACCAGGGCGCCGTGGACCTCGTCGTTGGTCACGTTCACCGCCACCACGTGCCGCGAGTCGTCCACCATGCTCAGCATGATCGGCGTGCGCCCGACCCCAGAGGCCCCGTGGCCCACCTCCTCCACCAGCCCGCGCGCGATCAGATCGCCCACCACATCCGAGACGGTGGTGCGCGTCAGCTGGGTCAGGCGGGCCAGCTCGGCCCGGCTAACCTCGCCGTACTCGTAGATCGCGCGCAGCACCAGCCGACTGTTGTGGTCCTTGGTGTGCTGGCGGGTCGCCTTCTCAAGTAGGTGATCCACGCTGCCTCATTGCTGCGTATTTAGATAGTCCAGTGAACTTGCAAAATAAGCATACCATAAACCCGCCGCATGTCAAGAGGGGACGATCTTGATCCAGGGCCTCGTCAGAGCCACCTCCCGGTGTGGGTGTGGGTGCGGCGAAGTCGCCCCCACGTTATTTTTTTTGTTAGATTTTGGCGGCGAAGCCGCCAAAATCTAACAAAAAGCAGGTTTGGGGCGCAGCCCCAAAGACGTTGACGAGGCCCTAGATCAGGATGCTCACCGGGGCCTCGAGCAGCCGCTTCAGCGCCTGGAGGTACTGGGCGGCCACGGCGCCATCCACCACCCGGTGGTCGGCGCTCATCGTGACATTCATCACCTGGCCGATCACGATCTGGTCGCCGCGCACCACCGGCACCCTGCGCACCGCGCCCACCGCCAGCGAGGCCGCCTGGGGCGCGGTGATGATCGATCCGAACTCGACCACACCGAACATGCCCAGGCTCGTCACCTGGAAGGTCGCCCCATCGAGCTCACTCGGCCTGATCTTGCCGTCGCGGGCGCGGGCGGCCATGTCGCGGATCTCGGCGCTGATCATGCCGACACTCTTCGTGTCGGCGTCGCGCACGACCGGGGCCATCAGCCCATCGGCCAGCGACACGGCCACGCTCACGTGTACCGCCGGGTGGCTGGCGATAGCCGGCTGGCCGTCGGGGCCAGCGGCGTAGCTGGCGTTCACGGCCGGCACGGCGCGCAGGGCCTTGGCGGCCGCCTTCACCACCAGGTCGTTCACCGAGACCTTGGTGCCGCTCGCGATGATCTGCTCGCGCAGGGCCATCGCGGCGTCCATGTCGATCTCCATCGTGACATAGATATGCGGCACGCCGGGCTTGCTCTCGCTCATCGCGCGGGAGATCGCCTTGCGCATGCGCGACATCGGCGCGACGCTGGCGCCGGGCGCGGGCGCGGGGGCCGGCGCGGGCGCGGGGCGCGGGGCCGGCGCGCCCGCCCTCAGCTGCGCGGCGAACTCCTCAACATTCTCCTTAATGATCCGGCCGCCAGGGCCGCTGCCCGATATCTGGCGCAGATCGACGCCCAGCTCGTCGGCGATGCGCTTGGCCACCGGCGACGCCATCAGCCGAACGTCCTCGCTGCTATCCGGGGCGGCGGCGGGTGCCGCCGAGGCGGGCAGGGCGCCGGCGCCAATATAGGCGATCACATCGCCGACCGGCACCATCTGCCCCTCAGGGATGACGATCCGCTGCATCGTGCCCGCATCAAATGACTCAAGCTCCATGGTGGCCTTATCGGTCTCGATCTCGGCGATGATCTCGCCGACCACCACCATATCGCCGACCTTCTTCAGCCAGCGCCCGACCGTCCCCTCCGACATCGTGTCAGAGAGCCGAGGCATGGTTACTTCTGCCATCGAATGCTCCTCACTTCTTCCCCGCCAGCACCTTCTTAATAGCATACACCAAGCTGTTGGCACTCGGCTTGGTGGCCGCCGAGAGATCCTTAGCGTAGGGCAGCGGCACCTCCAGGCCAGCCACCCGCTGCACCGGCGCGTCCAGGTAGTCGAAGGCCTCCTCCTGGATGGTGGCGGCGATCTCGGCGGTGATCCCGTAGGAGTACCAGTCCTCGGCGATCACCACGGCGCGGTTGGTGCGCTTCACCGACTCGATGATCGTCGGCCGGTCGAGCGGGCGCAGCGAGCGCAGGTCCACAACCTCGACGCTGACCCCCTCCTGCTCCATGCGCTGGGCGACCTGCATGGCCACAGCGGTCATCCGCGAGTAGGAGACGACGGTGACATCGGTGCCGCGGCGCTTCACCTCAGCCAGGCCGATCGGCACCACATAGTCGTCGTCCTCAGGCACCTCGCCCTTGGTGTCGTAGAGGGCCAGGCTCTCAATAAAGATCACCGGGTCATCGTCGCGGATGGCGGCGCGCAGCAGGCCCTTGGCGTCGTAGGGGGTGGCCGGGGCCACCACCTTGAGCCCGGGGCAGTAGGCGAACCAGTTCTCGAAGCTCTGCGAGTGGGTAGCGCCGAGCTGGCCCGTGCCGCCGGAGGGCGTGCGGATCACCATCGGCACTCGCACCTGGCCGCCGAACATATAGTGGATCTTCGAGGCGTGGTTGACCACCTGGTCGATCGCGACCAGGATAAAGTTGATCGTCATGATCTCGACCACCGGGCGCAGGCCGAGCATCGCGGCCCCGATGGCCAGGCCGACGAAACCCTCCTCGGCGATCGGCGTATCGACCACCCGGCGCGGGCCGAACTCCTCAAGCAGGCCCTCGGTGATCCGGTACGAGCCCTGGAAGAGCCCGATCTCCTCGCCCATCAGGAGCACATTCGGGTCGCGGGCCAGCTCCTCGCCCAGCGTATCGTTGAGGGCCTGGCGGTATGTGATAACAGGCATGGTCGCTACACTCCTAAGGATGAACCATTCATCCTTCATCCTTCATCCTTCGCCTCGGCTGATCTTCGCCGCGCGGATCGCGTCCTGGGGGCCGGGGGTGTTCGGCACCGGGGTGGCGTACATAAAGGTGTACATATCCTCGAACTTCGGATCGGGGCTGCCGTTGGCGAAGTCGATCGCATCCTGCACCTCCTGGTCCACGCGCTCGACCGTCTCCCTGAGGAAGGCGTCATCGGCGACGCCCTGGTCGTGGAGGAGGGCAGCGAAGTTGCGCACCGGGTCGAAGGCCTCGCGGCCGCGGCGCACGGCGTCCGCGTCGCGGTAGCGGTCGGCGTCGATCACCGAGTGGCCGCGGAAGCGGAAGGATGTTATGTCAAGGATCGCCGGCTCGCCCTCCTGCTCGGCCTTCTGGCGCAGGCGGCTTACGGCATCGCGCACGGCCAGCACATCAGTGCCGTCCACGCGCTCGCCGTGGATGCGGAAGGAGCCGCCCTTCTTGTAGAGGTCCGGCTCCGATGAGCCCTTCTCCACCGAGGTGCCCATGCCGTAGCCATTGTTGACGATGAAGAAGAGGACGGGCAGCCTCCAGAGCTTGGCCAGGTTCAGCGACTCGTAGAAGGCGCCGATATTGGTGGTGGCGTCGCCCATCTGGGCCACCACCACGCCGGGCCGGCCCTGATACTTCAGGGCATAGGCGGCGCCCACCGCCAGGGGCACCTGCCCGCCGACGATCGCGTAGCCGCCCATAAAGTGCGCCCGCTCATCAAACAGGTGCATCGAGCCGCCGCGCCCGCCCGACACGCCGGTCTCCTTGCCGAAGAGCTCGGCCATGATCGGGCCGGGATCCACGCCACGGGCTACAATATAGCCGTGCTCGCGGTAGTTCGTAAAGATATAGTCGTCGGGGGTGAGGGCGGCCATCAGGCCGACGATCGTCGCCTCCTCGCCGAGGTTGAGGTGACAGTAGCCGCCGATCTTCGCCTTCACATACATCTCGCTGGTGCGCTCCTCAAAGCGCCGCAGCAGCAGCATCTGGTAGTAGTAGTGCCGGAGCGTCCCGGCATCCTCGTGCGCAAGGGCGCTCTGTACGGCCTCCTCAGCCTTGGCCATAGATCGTCTCCTTAATACTCTGCGCGAAGATGAGGAAACAGGGAACAGGGAACAGGGAACAGGGAACAGGGAACAGTTCCGTGGCAGTAGCAAAAGTGGTAGTTAGCGGGGCTATTGCCTGTTCCCTGTTCCCTGTTCCCTTGGCTTACATCCCCGGCGGCACCACATCGTGCATGAAGGCGGGCTCGCCGGCACCGCAGCGCGAGCATAGCTCGGGCGGCTCCAGGCTGCGCACAATCTCGCCGCAGACCCCGCACACCCAGCGCATCGCGATCTGGCGCACCAGATCCGAGCGGCTCAGGATGCCCACCACTTTCCCATGCTCCACCACCGGCACGCGGCGGATGCGCTGGTTCGTCAGCAGGTGCTGGACCTGATCCACATCGGTGTCCGCGCTCACGCTGATCACCCCGCGGCTCATCAGCTCGGCCACCGTACGGCCCTGTTTGGCGATCAGGTCGTGCTCGGTGATCAGCCCCACCAGAGATCCCTCGCGGTTCACCACCGGCAGGCCGCTGATCCGGTTGCGGGCCAGGAGCCGCGCTGCATCCTCCATCGTTGCGTCTTCGATGATACAGATCACGTTCCGGGTCATTATCTCGCGGGTCTTCATCTGCGCAAAGCTTTCTATGCGTTCGCAAATATGTGAATGAAATCACAAATAATTAAGAAAACAGGAACCCCCCGCCCTCTCACAGTATACCAGACCTGCCACAGAGCTGCGCCCTAAAACCACAGGGCTGTTGCAACAATACTCTGTCATTCCGAGCGCAGCGAGGCATCTTCCAGGCTCGTGGAAGGGAAGACCCCTCGCTGCGCTCGGGGTGACAGGCGAGAACATCTCTCCTGGCACCATTGGCTGCCGGCCATGAGATACTCGGGGTGACATCAGCAGTATCTTGCAACTTATGATTCGGGCATTTGGGGTGCCAAGTTCCGCCAGGGCTGTGCTACCCTGG